>DYHC01000192.1 GCA_020724325.1 Melioribacter roseus | reverse complement strand
TCAACTTCTGTGGGCGGATTACCCGAATTAGTAATCCATAATCAAACCGGTTATATTGCTGAGATTGGGGATGTTGACAGGATTGCTAAGTACACAACCGAATTACTGACAAATGAAAAAAAATATAAATCGTTTTCTAAAAATTCACGGGAAAGAGCTGTAAACAATTTTGATAAAAATTTGATCTTACCCCAATATGTAGATTACTACAACAAAGTATTGAATAGTTGATCTGCTGGTTCTGCAATCAAAAATTCTTTATTTGTTTAACATCTCCTAATCCGATTTTCGACCTATACTTATATACTTAAATCCAAGTTCTTTCATCTTATCAGGCTCAAAAACATTCCTTCCATCAAAAATTAAATTTGATTTGAGCATTTTTTTTACAATTTCAAAATCCGGATTTCTAAACTCATTCCATTCAGTAAGGATTAGTAATGCATCTGCATCCTTAAGAGCTTCATATTGATCGTTAGCAAAAACAGGAATATTGTTCAAATAAAACCGGGCATTTTCCATTGCCGCCGGATCATAAGCAGAAATTTTTGCACCATGTTTTGCTAGTTCCTTAATAATTACAATGGATGGAGCTTCACGCATATCGTCTGTATTCGGCTTAAATGACAATCCCCATACTGCAAATTTTTTGCCGCTTATGTTATTATTAAAATGGTTCAATATTTTGTTTACTATTACAAGCTTTTGATATTTGTTAACCTCATCAACTACTTTTAAAATTTTCATTGGTGATTTATGATCTTCCGAGGTTTTAATTAATGCATTAACATCTTTTGGGAAACAGGAACCTCCATACCCAATGCCCGGGAAGAGAAATCTTTTTCCAATTCTGGTATCTGCGCCCATAGCTCTGCGTACATTATCTACATTAGCACCAACTACTTCACAAAAATTTGCGAGTTCGTTCATAAAAGTAATTCTCATTGCCAGATAGGAATTAGAAGCATATTTGGTTACTTCCGAACTCTCGGGGTCCATTTCAAATATTGGATTGCCCTGACGAACAAACGGTTCATACAATTCTCTTAGTTTTTGGAATACATGTTGCGATTTTGCGCCTACAACAATCCTGTCTGGTTTCATAAAATCTTCAACAGCAAATCCTTCTCTCAAAAATTCAGGGTTGGAAACAACTTCAAAATTTTTTACTCCGCTTGTCTCTAATATCCCGGCTACTTTACGAGCTGTTCCAACAGGAACTGTGCTTTTATTAACGATAATTTTAAGTGCGTTAGAATTTTCCTCACTTAAAATTTCACTAATATCCTCCGCTACTTTGAAGACATGCTGTAAATCTGCCGAACCATCTTCACCTTGCGGAGTAGGAAGACAGAGAAATATAATATCCGAATTCAGTACAGGTGATTTCAAATTATCTGAAAATAATAATCGTTTTTTTTCAATATTACGGTTGAATAAAATATCCAGCCCGGGTTCATAAATCGGTACAATTCCTTCTTTAAGTTTTTTTAATTTGTCCGGATCATTATCGATACAAACCACTTTATTTCCCATTTCTGCAAAACATGTTCCGGTAACCAATCCTACATATCCGCTCCCAATCACAGCAAGATTCATTGAATTCCTCCTTCAACAAAAATTAATAAACAAAATCTTTTTCAATCTGGTTAAATGGAGTTGCATTCATATCTTTTTCAGAGACAATATGATTTTCTACTTTCCAATCAATTTTAATTTGAGGATCGTTGTAATAAATTGATCGTTCAAACTCCTTATTATATAATTCCGAACACTTATAGCAAAAAATTGCAACTTCGGACAAAACAGAAAAGCCATGGGCAAAACCGGCTGGGATCCATAACTGAAATTTGTTTTCTTCACTAAGTTCACACGCAAAATATTTCCCAAAAGTTGGTGTACCGAATCTAATATCCACTGCAACATCTAAAACCTTTCCTAAAGCAACCGAACATAATTTCCCCTGAGCAAAAGGCGGCGCCTGGTAATGCAATCCACGGACAGTACCCATTACAGATTTGGAAATATTATCCTGAACAAATTTTGTATCGATTCCACCTTCAAGATATTTTTCTTGATTATATGATTCAAAGAAATAACCGCGCGAGTCTTCAAACAGATCCGGTTTTATTAAAAGCAACCCATCGATAGGTGTTTTTTCAAATATCAATTTAACCTCTTAATATTTTGGATTTTGGTGCCAATTCCACGCTGTAGAAATAATTTGATCGATTGAAAACTCCGGTTTCCAATTCAACTGATTTTGGGCTTTAGAATAATCTGCAACCAGAACCGCTGGATCACCTTTACGTCTTTCAACAACCATAAAATTTATTTTCTTGCCGGTAATATTAATTGATCTATTAATTATTTCGAGTACAGAATTTCCAATTCCAGTACCCAAATTAATAATTTGCGATTCGCCGGCATTATGAAGATAATCAATTGCCTTAAGATGTGCACTTGCAAGATCATTAACATGGATATAATCACGTATACAGGTTCCGTCCAACGTCTTGTAATCATTTCCAAAAACATTCACCTTTTCTCTTTTCCCTAATGCGGTTTCAAGAATTATCGGAATTAGGTGCGGTTCCGGTAAATGACTTTCGCCTATTAATCCATTAGGGTCTGCTCCGGCAGCGTTAAAATATCTGAGCGATATATATTTAATTCCGTAAGCTCGATCAAAATCATTTAAGATTTTTTCTATTGCCAGTTTTGTATTTGCATATGGATTAATTGGATCTGGTTTCTGTTCCTCGTTAATCGGAATTGATTCCGGGTTGCCATAAATTGAACATGTGGAAGAGAAGACGAATTTTTTAATTCCGGCTTCTTTGCATGCTTTTATAAGGTTATAACTTCCAATAACATTATTATTATAATACAGGAGAGGGTTTTCAACTGATTCTCCGACGTAAGCAAAAGCAGCAAAATGAACTACTGCATCCGGCTTATGATATGCTAACAGATTAAGTATTCTTTCGTATTCGAGAATATCTACCTTTTCAAAAACGGAATTCTTATTAACTGCCTCTATATGTCCGCGGCTTAAATTATCAATTACAACAGCCTCAATATTTTTGCTGACAAGAAGGTTAACAAAATGAGAACCGATATATCCGGCACCGCCGGTTACTAAAATTTTCAAACAGACCTCTATTTAAAGAATAGAATGATGTAAAAATACAAAAAATATCATTCTTCTAATTTTATGCTATACTAAAATATAATAGATAATTGCTTGTAGAATTAATTTCGATTAAGTTGGAATTTGGAATTTAGAAATACATTAACAGGAAATAATCGTGGCACAATTACCGAAGAGATTCGAAAGATTCTTAAAAGATTACCCGGAAGTAGCTGTTGCATACCAAAATCTTGGCGATTCAGTACACAAATCAGGTCCTCTGGATGAAAAGACCCGTGCGCTAATTAAAATTGGATTAGCTGCCGGCTCAAAAATGGAAGGGGCCGTTCACGCACAGATACGGAAAGCAATTAAATTGAAATTGACAAAAGCAGAAATCCGTCAGGTTGCGTTGCTTGCAATCCCTACAATCGGCTTTCCGGCTGCTATGGCCGTAATGAGCTGGATTGACGATATTTTGGATAAGAAAAAGGGTAAATAAAATTTGACGACCAGTTCTGGCAATTATTCTTACCAACCGCAAATCGACCCAAAAAGAATTATTGCAATTTGGGGTTTCAGCGAAGCCGCATTGGGCGGAATTTTGCATGCATTAAAGATACCTTTAACAGGAATGTTTGTCGGCGGAGCTGCTGTTATTTTTATAACACTACTTGCTCACTACTCGCAAAAAAAAACCGCAATACTTAACGCTGCTATTACAGTTATTGTAATTAAAGCAATAATTAGTCCCCATACTCCTTTAGCCGCATATTTTGCTGTTGGTATACAAGGTCTGTTAGGATATTTTTTCTTCTCTTTAATAAAATTTCAAAAAATTGCTGCTATTCTATTAGGATTTTTCTCACTCCTTTTTTCTTCTCTTCAAAAATTTATTATTCTCACAATTGTCTTCGGTAACACTTTTTGGAACTCAATCGATGATTTTGCGAACTACATCTTAATTCAATTAAAGATAGATCCCTCATACTACTCATTAAGCTTTTCTATCGTACTAATCAGCATATACGCGATAATACATGTTTCAGTTGGTATTTATCTTGCATTAAAAGCAGTTTCTCTGCCTAAGAAAGTAAATGAAAAAAGTTACTCATTAGCCGAAGCATTCAAGTACTATTTAACGGAAGATATTTTTGAAAGGAAGGAATCTAAAAAGCCCAAAAGATGGTGGAAAAGAAAATCTGGAATTATATTAATAATATTTTTTACATTGTTGATGATCCTTACTTATTTTGAACCTGGTTTTGAAAAGAGTAGGACATACGAAATATTTATAATGCTGGTCCGTTCATTCATTATTACTTTCTTTTGGTTTGTGATAATTTCTCCATTTTTGGTCTCGAAATTCAATAAGTTTATAGAAAAGAACAAGTTTGAAAGGGCATCTGAAATTAATAGGGCTACAGCTTTATTCCCCGAGTTCAAAAAAATAATTAATTATAGCTGGAAAGCTTCGGCAAATTATAGAAATATTCGAAGGATTAGAAAATTTTTGTCCGATGCAATTGTTCTTCTACTGATAACAAAAATTAACACTAATGAGAGAAATATTAATTTATAGCGGACCGATTAAATGCGGTAAAACTACACAGTTAATGAAATGGGCGGCATCTCAAATGAATATCGATGGAATATTTCAACCTGTTATTGAAGGAAAAAGATTTCTGTATCACATCTCATCCCGAACATTAAAACAATTAGAAACAGATGACGACA
>DYHC01000191.1:1561-4885 GCA_020724325.1 Melioribacter roseus | reverse complement strand
ACCAAGTCACAAAGTAATAACAGAGAAATAATTACATCACTAAAGCCATTATGGCTTTTTGAACATGCAAACGATTCTCTGCTTCATCGAAAATAACAGAGTTTGGAGAATCACAAATTTCATCAACCACTTCATCGCCACGATGGGCGGGAAGACAATGCATAAAAATATAATCATCTTTTGCATTTTTAACTAAATTAGGATTAACCTGGAAACCGGCAAATTTTTTCTTTCTCTCTTCTGCTTCTTTTTCCTGACCCATACTTGCCCAGACGTCAGTATAAACTATGTCGGCATTTTTAACCGCAGCAATGGGATCGTCTAAGATCTCAACTTTACTACCCATATATTCAGCATTTTCCATAGATTCTTTAACAACAAAATCGAGCGGCTTATAACCCGATGGCGAAGCAATTGATATATCCATTCCAACCTTTGAACAGCCCTGAAGTAAACTATGCGCCATATTATTTCCATCACCAATGTATGCGAGTTTTAATCCTTCCAGTTTCCTTTTCTTTTCGAGTGCAGTGAACAGATCTGTAAGAACCTGACACGGATGATGAAGATCGGTTAATCCGTTAATAACAGGAATCGAACCAAATTTGGCAAGATCAATTACATCTTGATGATCGAAAGTACGGATCATTATACCGTCAAGATATCGTGATAATACTTTAGCAGTATCGCTTACACTTTCACTTTTCTTAAGCTGCAAATCGTTCTGATTGAAATACAAACCAACACCGCCTAGTTCATAAATACCAACTTCGAATGAGACACGAGTTCTTGTAGACGGTTTAGAGAATATCATACCAAGTTTTTTACCTTCAAGAACATGATGCTTTCTTCCGATTAGTCTTTCTTCTTTCAACGTTTTAGTTAAATCAAAAATCTGATAAATCTCTTCCAAGGTTAGATGTTGAATTTCAATCAGACTTTTTCCTTTCATACTAACAGCCATTTTACACCTGTATTTATATTAGAAATATTGTTACCGGTAATTTTTTGAATGCAAAAGTAACAAAACAAATTTTTATAAAGTAATTAAAGTACCGGGGTTTTCATTTTCTAAATCCTCCTCATTAGTAATAATTGCTTCCTTTCCTGTATTTTTAACAAAATCGATTGCGGCAAGAATTTTGGGTCCCATGCTGCCAGCCGGAAACTCACCTTTGTTATAATAAAATTCAGCTTCTTCAACAGTAAGATTATCTAAAGCTTTCTGATCATGTTTATGGAAATTAATATAGACTTTTGGAACATCTGTAATAATATAAAAACGGTCTGCATTTATGAGCCGGGCAAGTAATGCCGAAGCAAGATCTTTATCAATAACGGCTTCAATGGCTTCAAGATATTTTTTTTCCTCATTAAAATAAACAGGTATTCCTCCTCCGCCGGCAGCAATTACAATATGACCTTTTTCAACCAGGTCTTTTACAACCTGATAATTCATTACATCAACCGGTTTGGGAGAAGCAACAACTTTGCGCCAACCTCTTTTTCTAGGGTCTTCTTTAAAAATCCAGTTGTTTGTTTTAGCAAGCAAATCGGCTTCTTCTTTTAAGTAATAAGGACCAATCGGCTTTGTCGGATTATTAAAAGCCGGATCATTGATATCGACGAGAACTTCAGTAATAATTGCAACAACATTCTTTTTGAGTTCTGTTTGATTTAACGCATTACGCATCTGACGGTCAATCATGTAACCTATTCCGCCTTGAGAATCGGCTACACAAATATCGAGAGGCATTTTAGGAATTTTGAATTGATTATACCCCGCTTCATTCCTTAATAAAATATTTCCGACCTGAGGACCATTGCCGTGAGTAATAATCAATTCATATCCTTTACGGATTAAACTGATAATTTTTCTACAAGTATTTAACGTATGTTTTTCTTGCTGCTCAATAGTACCTTCTTCGTTTCCCCTAAGAAGAGCATTCCCGCCAAAGGCAACAACAGCAATCTTTGTCATAATAGTCCCTTGGATTTCAATACGGATTCCAATGTATTTGTGCCGAGTTCTTGAAGTTCATACATAACTCTTGTAGAAGGTTTATTAATTTTCAATATACGACCCAGGTCAATTGGAGTACCAATAACAACTGAATCGCAGTCGGTTCTGTTAATAGTATCTTCAAGGTCTTTAACCTGCTGATCACCATATCCCATTGCCGGTAATAAAAATCCGATGCTGGGATATTTCTGATAAGTTTCGGTTATCGATTTAACAGTAAACGGTCTCGGGTCAACAATTTCTGCAGCGCCTAACTTTTGCGAAATAACAGTTCCGGCGCCATATTTCATTTCACCATGTGTAAGAGTAGGACCATCTTCTACAACAAGCACACGTTTACCGGTTATTAATTCGGGTTTATCAACGGTTATTGGTGAAGCTGCATCAATAACTATAGCAGAAGGATTAACATCATGAATATTTTTCTTAACTTCTTCAATTCCTTCAGGACTTGCAGAATCAATTTTATTAATTATAGCAACATCGGCTAATCTAAGAGAAGTGTTACCGGGATAGTATCTCAGTTCGTGACCCGGTCTGTGAGGGTCTACAACCGTAAAGGTTAGGTCCGACTTGTAGAAAGAAATGTCGTTATTACCGCCATCCCAGAGAATGATATCGGCTTCTTTTTCAGCTTCTCTTAAGATTGCTTCATAATCAACGCCGGCATAAATTACTCCGCCACGGGCAACATGCGGTTCAAATTCTTCTCTTTCTTCAATTGTACATTCATATTTATCAAGGTCTTCATAAGATGCAAAGCGTTGTACTTTCTGTTTAACCAGATCTCCATAAGGCATTGGATGTCTTATTGCAACAACTTTTTTTCCAGCACTCTGTAATAGTTTAACAATCTTCCTTGATGTTTGAGATTTGCCGCTGCCAGTTCTTACAGCAAGAACTGATATAACGGGTTTAGTACTTTTAATCATTGTTTCTTCAGCACCCATTAATCTAAAAGAAGCACCGGCAGCATTTACAATAGATGCTTTTGTCATAACATATTCAAATGGAACATCTGAATACGAAAAAACAACTTCGTCAACTTTCAGTTTATGAATTAAATCAACTAACTCAGATTCTTCATAAATTTTGATTCCTTCTGGATAAAGTTTGCCGGCAAGTTCGGGAGGATAAATTCTGCCATCAATATTAGGAATTTGAGTTGCAGTAAAAGCAACTACATTATAGTTCTCATTATTTCTAAAAAATACATTAAAGTTATGGAAGTCACGCCCCGCAGCACCCATAATAAGGACGTTAGTACGAATCATAAATCACCTCTTTTTTGTTATTCAACA
>DYHC01000191.1:0-1551 GCA_020724325.1 Melioribacter roseus | reverse complement strand
AGTAACTGACTTAGCTAAATTTCTTGGCTGATCAACGTTCAGACCTTTTTTTACTGCGATGTGATAAGCAAGTAATTGTAAAGGAATAACGCTTAATATCGGCTGAAGCATATTAATTGTCTTTGGTACTTTTATAACGTGATCTACAAGTTTTTCTATTTGATTATCATCTTCATTTACAATTGCAAGAATTCTTCCCTTTCGTGCTTTTACTTCTTCAATATTACTTACAACTTTTTCATAAACAGAATCTTTGGTAGCAATAAATACAACCGGCATATTTTCATCAATCAATGCAATTGGTCCATGTTTCATTTCTGCAGCGGGATAACCTTCTGCGTGTATATATGAAATTTCTTTCAGTTTTAATGCACCTTCTAATGCAACCGGAAAGTGATATCCTCTTCCCAGATATAAAAAGTTACGACAATCAACATATTTATCAGCAATTTTTTCAATCATGTCATTCTGTTTTAATATCACTTCTACCTTCTTTATTAAATTCTGCATTTCTCCTATTATCTCGTTCCCCTCAGGTTGGTTAATATTTTTTCTTCTAGCAATAAGAAGTGTAATCAAAGAAAGTACAAGTAGCTGAGAAGTAAAAGCTTTAGTAGAAGCAACACCAATTTCAGGGCCGGCATGAATATAGACACCGGCTTCACTTTCTCTTGCTATAGAACTGCCCACAACGTTACAAATACCAAGACAAAGGGCGCCTTTCTTTTTAGCTTCTTTTAAAGCTGCAAGTGTATCGGCAGTTTCACCGCTTTGCGAAATAAAAATTACAGTATCTTTTGATGTAATAATCGGGTGGCGGTAACGGAATTCAGATGCATATTCAACTTCAACCGGAATTCCAGCATACTGCTCAAGCATATATTCACCTACTAATGCAGCGTGCCATGAAGTTCCGCAAGCAGAAATTATTATGCGGTCCGAGTTTGCTATTCTGTCTTCGTAACCCTGCAATCCGCCTAATTTGGAAATTCCTTCCTTTGGGACAAGTCTTCCTCTCATAGAATTGTAAAGAGATTCCGGCTGTTCCATTATTTCTTTGAGCATAAAATGAGCATAGCCGCCTTTAGTGAGCTCATCAATACTTAATTCCACTTCATGAATTTCTTTTTTAATATTTACGTCAAGAATTGTCTTTGCCTGGAAATGATCGTTAAAGACTTCTGCAATTTCACCATCTTCAAGGTAAACAACCTTACTGGTATGAGCAATTAAAGCATTAACATCAGACGCGATAAAATTTTCGTTTTTACCAATACCGATAACAAGCGGTGAACCTTTTTTAGCAACAACAATTTTATTAGGTTCATTTTGGTAGATTACTGCAATACCATAAGTTCCTTCGACTTCATTTAACGCATACCTGACTGCTTGAAAAAGATCGTTCTTAATTTTCAAATAGTGATCGATAAGATGAGCTAATACTTCGGTATCGGTTTCGCTAACAAACTTAAAACCTTCTTCGAGCAATCCGTTTTTTAATGACACATAATTTTCGATAATTCCGTTGTGAATAAGAAATAGAGATTTGTC
>DYHC01000190.1 GCA_020724325.1 Melioribacter roseus | reverse complement strand
TCACTCTCGCGATATTTTAGATTAGTAGCACTTATCATCTCAGATGGTAATGCCTTAGTTGTAATTAATTTAGCTAAATCATCTCCATATTTTTTTGAAGTTAGGAACTCTACGGGAACGGGATAAAAATCTGCATCACCTAAATGTACTGATCGGTCGGCATAAACGCGCTTTAAAGTTTCTGCAAGCAAATGATAATATCTGCTGCTCCCCCATTCACATTTAGAAAAATTAAAATTTTCAAGAACATTCAGCGCCTGAATCAGGCAGATTCCACCAGATGAAGGAGGCGGTATCGACACAATTTTATAGCCCCGATATGTTCCAATAACAGGTTTACGTTCAACAGTCTTATATTCGGAAAAATCAGTTAATGAAAAGATTCCACCGTTTTTATTTGATTCAACTACAAACTTTATGGCAATTTCATTTTTATAAAATCCATCAATTCCTTTATCTCGTATAATTTTAAGAGTATTGGCTAAATCTTTTTGAATAAGAAGATCACCCGCCTCAAATTCCTTTCCGTTATTCGTAAAAATCTTTTTAGAAGATTCATAATTTAAAAAGTCGTTGTAATAGAAGTTTATGGAATTAGCCATATCAAAAGATAAAACAAAACCATTATCAGCAAGATCTATTGCCGGTTGAATAACATCCTTTAGAGGAAGAGAACCGTATTTATAAAGTGCAGTTAGTAAGCCATGAACAGTTCCGGGGACTCCGGCAGATTTCCATCCCCGCTGACTATTTTCAGGGACATAATTACCGGAGCTATCAAGAAACATTTTCTCGAACGCAGCAAGAGGTGCAGTTTCTCTGAAATCAAAAGTTGTATTTGTTCCGTCAGCAAAGTGGATTACCATAAATCCACCGCCTCCAATATTACCCGCTGAAGGATACGCTACAGCCAAAGCAAATCCTACTGCAACAGCTGCATCAACAGCATTTCCACCTTTACTTAATATTTTTACTCCAATATCAGAAGCAAGCGGACTGGCGCTTACAATCATTCCATTCTTAGATTTTACAGGATTACCACTGGCTATCGCGATTATAGGAATAAAAAAAAATATTAAAACAGGAGCTATAAATTTAGAATAGGTTGATGTTAGCATCTACTTTAATTCCCTCTTTTTTCAGTTGTTCTAACAATAGCTTAGTAAGGTCTTTTAACTGATTAAGAGATGATTTAAGGTCGTTAACAATTGCCGGATCATTAATTATTTTGCCCAGATTGTTCTGGTTATTGTTTGTCTGATCAATAAAATTGTTTACTCTTGAAATGAGTGATTTAGATTCTTCTAATGTATGATGTAATGTAGATAGAGTACGACTAATAGAATCCTTATTCGTAGAGATGAATTCATTTACAGTTTTAGTAAGATTGACTCCGCTATTAAGCAGATCATTTAATTCAGTACGGTTAGCAAGAATCAATTTATTCAAATTTTCAGTCAACTGAGTAAGATTAGCTAGCGAAGCACGTAAATCTTTATTGAACTGCTGATCTGATAGCGTATTATTAAGCTGTGACAAAGTGAACTTTACTTCCTTAATCACAGCAACGAGGTCAGTTTCAACCGAACCGAACAATGCCATAGCAGTTGAAATATCACCAAGGAACTGTCCTTGCTGAAGGGTTGAAAAATTGAGTTGATTAGAACTATTGCCTGGATTAATTTCAATCTTTTTACCACCCATTAGATCAAGCATCATTACATAAAACTTAGCATCATCTTTAATGTTAACATCGGGGTCCAGGTTAACAACAACCAAAACAGAATTGTTGTTGATAAAGATATCTTTAACGTAACCTTTACGGACACCGTTAATTGTAACCGGGTCGCCTTTTTCGAGTCCAGCCACAGATGAAAATTCAATTTTAATTTCTTTTCTATTTGAGTTAACGGTTATATTTTTTGCCCAGCTGAAGACCCAGAGCACAATTAACAATGCAACTATAACAGTAATACCTACGCGTATTTCAGTTTTTCGTTGGTCTTTCATTTTACTTAACCATATTTTTTAGTGCTGTGAACTCAAGCGAATCGATCTTCCCGTCAATAATAAATACCTTTGTCTGATCCATAAACTCCCCAAATTTATTCATTGCGTCATCAAAATTTTTCTGTTTTAAAAGAGATATGTTTTTCTGTAATAGCAATTTCAATGAATCCTGATAAACTGATTTATCGAGCAAATTAATTTTCTCTTCAATTTCATTAAAAGCAACATTCATTATCTTTTCTTTGCCTGATTCCTTAATAACCGGCCAGTATTTACGGTAAAGAAAAAACCCTATTGCAATAATTATTGTGAATAATGCAATTACAGTTAGAAAGCAGCCTTTCTTCATTTCAGTTAGATGTACCTTGTAATTTTTCTATAAGAACTTTATTTATTCTTTTATTTACAACTTCTTTAACGGTAAATTTATAGTTATTATAAGTAAAATGAAATCCTTGTTGTGGAATAATACCGCCTTGATTAAAAATGAATCCGCCAATAGTATCGTAGTCGTCATTTTCTGAAGAAAAATCCTGTTCAAGTAATTCATTTAGCTCATCAATAGTAACTTTGCCAAGAACCAAGTAAGTATTTTCATTCAGTTTATTAATCTGTTTTTCTTCTCTATCGAATTCATCTCTAATATCACCGACAATTTCCTCAATAATATCTTCAAGCGAAACAAGCCCGGCAGTTCCGCCATATTCATCCACAACAATACCTAAATGCATTTTCTTTTCCTGGAATTCATGAAGCAGATCATTAATCATCTTTGTTTCAGGAACAAACATTGCATCGCGTGCAATCTTTTTAAGCGACAGAGTCTTTCTAAGTTCCTGGTTTCGCAGGTAAGGCAGCAGATCTTTGGCATAAATAATGCCTGTTATGTTATCGAGGTTATTTTCATAAAGCGGAATACGGCTATGACCAGAATCCGTTATAATTTTCATAAGATCATTAAAATCGGTTTCAACAGGTACGGCTACAATATCAACGCGTGGAGTCATTATTTCACGTGTAGTAACATTCTTGAAATCGACAATGCTTTGTATTATTTCACTTTCACCTTCTTCAAAAGTTCCTTTATCTGCTCTGAAGCCGGTAAGCTCGGTTATTTCCGTAGTTTCGGTTTTTTTAAATACCGCACTTCCTTTATCCGATTTAACTTTTCCAGTAAAAAATTTAAACAGATCGGTCACAATTTTAGCAATAGGATAAAAAATAATACTAAACCAGTAGAGCGGAACAGCAGCCAAACGGGCAAATTGTACAGGAAATTTATTTGCCAAAAACTTCGGTGTAACTTCACCAATGAACAGAATAATAATGGTTAACATAACAATTTGAATAAGCAGAACAACTTCTTTCGAAATATTAAAATAATCTGCAGCATCTAATGCAATTAATACAGCTATAATAGACGCAGAAATGTTTACAATTGTATTTCCAAGAAGAATTGTAACGAGTAACCGCTTAGGATTTTCGAGCATGCTCTGAATATAACTACCTACAATTCTGTTGGACTTTTTTAATTCTCTTAATTTTTTTTTATCCAGCGTAAACAAAGCAACTTCAGAGCCAGAAAAGAAGGCTGAAAGCAATAATGATAGAATTAAAAGCAACAGCTTAAGGAGCCAACCGAAGTCCAAATAATATTTACCCTATCTTGTTCAACAAATTAGAATGGTAGGTCATCTACTTCATTGGGATTTTCGACACCCGATTCATACGAAGGTTTCTCAATAGAAGAATCGCCTGTATTTTCACGACCTTCTAAAGGAATCAATTTTTCAGAAATAATTTCTGTTACATAGCGTTTAACGCCTTCCTTATCGGTATAATCCCTTTTAGATATCCTTCCCTCTACATATAATTTTTTACCCTTTTTTAGGGCATCTTTGTAAAAATCCCCGAGACTATAAGCAACTACATTATGCCACGTAGTTTCATTAATCCAATTTCCATCGCGCCCTTTGTAACCCCTGGAAGTTGCAATTGAAAATGTAGAGACAGAAGTATTATTAGTTGTAAACCGATGTTCTGCATCGTTACCGAGGTTTCCGATAAGCATAACCTTATTTAATGAGAATGCCACGTTATTCACCTTTGATTGTTAATAATCTCCGATTAAAGATTATAATAATTCATTGAAATTGCAAACAAATTCTATATAATTGTTGATTTATTTTATCGCGCCAATAAAAAGTTACTATTTTATAATGTAATAGCCGCTGCAAGCCAATAAAATCTTTCTATTCAGTAATAATAAATGCATCTTTAAAGGAAATTACCTTCCATAATGCATTTCTAACCAACTCTGCTTCAGTTCTTTCTTTAAACGGAGGAATCTGTACTACATATAAATTGCTTTGCTGCTTATAGATAATACTCATCGGGAATGAAATTTTATCTTTATTATCCTTAACAAAACTATCTGCTCTTTCCTTTGAAGAAAATGCTCCAAGCTGAATAATATACTTTTCTAATTTCTTTTCCGCTCCATTAATTAGTTGTCCTATGGATTTATCATTTTTTTGTATAGCGGAATCGATAATCAGTTCCGATTTAATTGACGAATAATTTATAAGCGAATCTGTAATTTCAACATCATCAAATAAATAATACTCGGGTTCACCTGTTCCCTTCTCATTTTGGGTTTCCACAGAAGATGAGCATCCAGTAATAAAAAGAGAAATAAATATTAGAGAAATTATTTTTTTCACGATAATGTTGTAAAAATTTTACATCGCCTAAGATTAATTTAACGAAAATATTACTCATCTATAAAAAAAAATCCCGCTCACATTATTAAGGCAAGCGGGATAAAACTGATTATTTTAAACAATTATAAACTTAGAGCAAGATTAAATCCGAACAGATTTG
>DYHC01000189.1 GCA_020724325.1 Melioribacter roseus | reverse complement strand
TTGGCGCTTTTTCAATTTCGGGTTTCCCTCTGTTTAACGGTTTTATAAGTAAATCTATGGTTGTTGCTGCTGCTGGAGATTCACATTTTGATACTGCTATGTTATTGTTGCTGCTTGCATCGGTTGGTACTTTCTTACATACAGGATTAAAACTACCATACTTTACATGGTGGAATAAATCTAATGAAGATATAGTACCAACAAAACCTCCTGTTAATATGCACATTGGTATGGCGCTTGCCGCATTCTTCTGTACATTGTTCGGAGTCTATCCTTCATTATTGTATAACCTTTTACCATATACTGTTAATTATGAGCCTTATACTCTTTACCACTTAACCGAATCTGTTCAAATACTTACTTTTACTTTTATTGCATTCTGGATCCTTAGAGCCCAGCTTGCAGGTGAATCAACCCTTGCAGTTGATACTGATTGGATTTACAGAAAACCGGCAAAACTTGCTGAAAAAATTTTTGTAGATAACGTGAATTTTGTTTTCAACTATACTGAAAAAATATCGTTGATAATTGTTGATTACGTTGTTCAGTATTGCAGAAATCCTATTGCTGTTTTCTTTAAAGAAGAAAAGGGAACAGATTATCATGCGGATTTGCATAGAGCAAGTACTCAAATTCTTACTATTCTTATTGTGTTTAGTTTTGTTGTGTTTGCCTTAGTAAGTTTAATTCTATAACTAACCGCAGTTACTCAACGCATAATATTTAGTTAACAGTAAAAGTTATTAGTAATAACACAATCAAAGAAGACAGAACTAAGTTTATAAATGTTTGAGCTGTTATTCACAATTCTAATAGACTCCAGTTTGACAGAAGGCAATGTGAACAGGGTAGATGTGATTATTCTGAGCTCTTGTTTGCTTTGAAGGACGCCATTCTAATTTTAGCTCTTATTTTAGGATTCTTAAAAAAATCTTCGGTTGTTTGTCTAATTGGCTTGGTGGTTGATTCCATAGAGATATTGCTTATTGCCGCTTGAGTAAATCCAAGAAAGCAAATCAAGTTCTTTGCTGTAAGGTTTAGCAATAACAGTTTTGTCAGTAATAAAAATGGGATTTCCTCAATGATGTTTTCACACTATTTATCAACTAGCTATATTGCTTTTGTAAATATTTTTGTCATCATTCTTCAGAAGACGAGAGCCTCTTGCCGAAGGCATCCCTTCGGGAGAAGCTTGTCGTCCAGCAAGGTCGGATATTCCTGGAATCGTAAATTATGTTCTGGTTGAACTGTTCAGAAATTTTTGTTATGCCGATTTAGCATTTCTAAAACTGACAGGAGGCTGTCTCAGAAGTATATCTTTTTAAAAAATATAACGCAGATAATCCGCCAGCAAACGGCGGACAGGCCCGCCAGCAAACGGCGGACAAGAACGGATTTAAACGGATTAACGCTGATTTTTAAATTGAACAATTACTTCTGAGACAACCCAATGCGCTTGATGTATTAGTTTTTCATGATACGCTAATATAACTTCTTGTTTTGATTATGTGTTTTAATTTTGAGTAACTTTGATCAATAATTAATTTGTGTGTACTATTTTTAAGACGTTACAATTTATATAATACTTTACAGTCTTTCGTAATCTTAATTAAAGCTGCCTCTAATTTAATAATTACTGGAATGCTGCTGGCTGTACCCAAAGATATTTTTTTAATTACAAAAAAAAATAATTTACCGGAGCAATAATGAAGTTGACAAAATATTTTTTAGCACTTTTTATAATTCTTTCCTTTATCCCTATCAAACTTTTTGCACAACCTCAAACAAATTTGGTTTCAGTTAATGTTGAGTCTAAGGAGCTAAAAATTGAAGCTGGTTCGACATTAAATATTGTTTTAATTATTAAGATAGAAAACGGATGGCACATTAACTCTAACAAACCTAATGATGAATTTCTTATCCCTTCTGTAATTTCATTAAAAGCTAATGGAATTGAATTGACCAGCATAAAGTATCCTGATGCTCATAACATAAATTTATCATTTTCAGATAAGCCGGTTTCAGTTTTTAAAGGCGAAACGAAGGCTCAACTGATACTTTCCGCAGATAAGAATGCACCACTTGGAAAACAAACTGTGAATATTAAACTGAATTACCAGGCATGTAACGATCAATCATGTATGCCGCCTAATTCGGCTTTTGCTGAGATTGAATTAGATGTTGTTGCTTCTAATTCGGTCGGAAGCGAAACTAAAACTGAAATAGAAGGCAATGATAAATCGGTTACTGAATCAGAGAGCGATAAAATTGTTATAGATGCCGTTGAAGAAAATGTAAAGAATATTAAAGATGAGAATTCGTTTGCTTCCACAGTTGAATCGAGCGGAATATTAATCAGTTTGATTTTAATTTTCTTTGGCGGGCTTGCATTAAATCTTACACCATGTGTTTACCCGCTTATTCCAATTACTATAGGTTATTTTGGCGGACAGGCAGAAGGTAAAACAAGCCGCCTCTTTATGTTAGGGATTCTTTACGTTCTTGGAATGGCATTTACCTATTCTATAATCGGTGTAGTAACTTCTCTTAGTGGTGCCGTATTTGGAACATTACTGCAAAATACTTTAGTTATTGTAGGTATTGCGCTTCTCTTCATAGTGCTCGCTTTAAGTCAGTTTGGTGTTTATGAGTTTAAGCTTCCTGATAAACTTGTAATGAAAGCCGGTGGTGCTAAAGGAGGAGTAATGGGCGCCTTTTTTATGGGTTTAACAATGGGAATTGTTGCCGCACCTTGTATCGGTCCGTTTGTATTAGGACTTGTTACCTATGTTGCTGCCAAAGGCGATCTTTTCTACGGATTCTTGATGTTCTTTATTCTTGCACTCGGATTAGGTTCTCCATATCTATTGCTGGCACTATTCAGTGGAAAGATCAAACAATTACCGCGTGCCGGCGACTGGATGGAAGGCGTTAAACATATCTTCGGATTCCTGCTTCTTGGTATGGCATTTTATTTTATCGATCCTGTTCTACCAAAATCAATTCAGGGTTATGCACTGCCAATTTTTGGAATTATCTCGGCTTTAATTTTGCTCTTTGTTGATAAAACTGCTAATAAAATTAAAGGGTTCAGAATATTCAAATCAGTTTTTTCCGTTATAGTTCTCTCGGTATCTTTATGGGCTTTAATTCCTTCTGAAAAACTCTCGCCTGATTGGCAGAAATTCAGCATTGAAGCTTACGAAGAATCCTTGAAAAACAATGAAAGTATGCTAATCGATTTCTACGCTGACTGGTGTATTCCATGTAAAGAATTGGATGCACTAACATTCTCCGATCCTAAAGTAATTAAAGGATTAGAAAACTATACTTCCTACAAGGTTGATATGACACAAATGACAGAAGCGAACGAGGAACTGCGTAAGAAATTCAATGTTATTGGAATGCCTACCGTACTGATTATTAACTCAAAGGGCGAGGAAGTGCACAGGATTACAGGTTTTGTAAATGCAGAAGAATTTTTAAAAATGATTTCTGACGTAAGATAATTTCATTAATTTTTGTATCAAAGTTTACCGGGTTTATTAATGACTAATATTAACTTAGAAAGAATTAAAGGGCTCTCGAGTTTAATCGGTAATACGCCATTGCTCAAGATATCGTATTTATTCCGTGGTGTACAAAGAGTTCTATTTGCAAAAGCAGAAAACCTAAATATGACAGGAAGTATAAAGGACCGGATGGCATTTCATATTTTACGACAAGGCTACTTATCGGGTAACCTACTTCCTGGTGCAAAGATAATTGAAGCAACAAGCGGGAATACTGGAATTTCTTTTTCTGCAATTGGAAAGGCATTGGGTCATCAGGTTCTAATTTTTATGCCCAACTGGATGAGCGCAGAAAGAATAAATTTAATTAAAAGTCTTGGTGCAGAAATTGTCTTAGTCAGTAAAGAAGAAGGTGGATTTCTTGGAAGTATTAGAATGGCTGAGGAATTAGCCCAAAGAACACCAGGATCATTTTTGCCAAGACAGTTTTCTAATACAGATAACATTGAAGCACATTATAAAACTACCGGTCCGGAAATCTGGGCTCAGTTGAAATGCCACTCAGTTGTTCCCGATGCAATAATTGCCGGTGTAGGAACTGGCGGTACTATAATGGGTAGTGGAAAATACTTAAAAGAAAGATTTCCGCATATAAAAGTTTATCCGCTTGAACCAGCAAGTTCACCAACATTAAGAACCGGCTGTAAAGTTGGTAAACATAGAATTCAGGGAATTTCAGATGAATTTATTCCACCGATCCTTGATCTCAATTCAATTGATCCAGTTGTTGATGTTGATGATGGAGATGCAATAATAATGGCTCAGAAACTTGCCTCGGAATTAGGGATAGCTGTTGGAATTTCATCCGGCGCAAATTTCATTGGTGCTGCTAAAGTTCAAGAAGAGTTAGGTGATAATTCAACTGTCGTTACAGTTTTTCCGGATGATAATAAAAAATACTTGAGTACGGATCTTTTAAAAAACGAGCCGATTATAAAAGAATTTTTTTCACCTCATATTAAGCTGCTGGAAGTGAAATCTTTGAAAAGGATCTGTTATACTTGCTGCGATCCGGATGAATGCCCCGAAGACGAAAGAATATCGGTGTTTAACAAAATGGCTTTGCCCCCTGATTGTCCAAAAAGAAATGAAGAATTCTAAAAATTAGGTAATAAACCGGATAGAACATTTTAATGCAGAGTTTAACAATGCCTACAGTACATACAATTGATCTGATAGGCGAAGAAGTTCACCAGAAAAATTAATGTGAATTAGTTTTTAAAGTTGTCAGTAAATATGCAGTGCTTATAATCCCAGATTTGTCATTAGGAAAAATTTCTAATGACCGCCATTAGAAAAAAGTAGTGTTAAGTTGTTTTAGAATAATAAGT
>DYHC01000188.1:1092-4906 GCA_020724325.1 Melioribacter roseus | reverse complement strand
TCTTCGTCGCTTCGCTCCTCAGAATGACAGAGTAGAAAGTGTACTGTCATTCTGAACCGAACGAAGTGAGGTGAAGAATTGAATCGCAGCTTCTCATCCCGCTTTGCGTGATGAGGAATGACATTTCTCAGTCACTTCGTTCTTTCGAAATAAAATTTCTGAATTTTTCACGGGTCTCAAAAGAAAACCAGTATCTTTTGTTAATTGGCTTGTAGCTGTTTTCCTTTCGCCTTTTCATTAAGGGAAAAAACATCATTACAGAAATGCCGCAAAGGATAAATGAAGTAATCCATAAAATTTGAGAACCAAATAAATCCAGAATTTTTATACCGAACCATGGTCCAATAATAAGAGCCAGACTAAAGGTCATCTGGAAATAACCCATATATTCTCCACGTCTGTTTTCAGGAGATATAGATGATGTAAACGAAGTACTTGCCGGAAAAAAAATCATTTCCCCAAAAGTCCAGATTACAATTGTGAAAGCAATGAAAAAAATATTTTCCCATAAAGCCATTAGTCCGAATCCAATTCCGCATAGTATAGCGCCAAGTGCAAGTGCTTTTCTATCATCCCATAATGCCATAGCATTGTTGAGGGGTACTTCTACGAAAATAATTAATATAGTATTTATTGCAGATAAAAATCCGAAGACGGCGCCAGAATAACCGAGTTCCTTTACAATATAAATTGGAAAACCGCCTATATGCTGAAAGAATACTATATTAACCGGAATAAGAGATAAGAGGAAGAACAGAAAAAATTTGTTTTTGAAAATACTTTCTGGATGCTGGATACTTGTTATTTGGTGAACCCTTTGTATTTCCTCTTCAGTTGAAACAGCATTTGGATTTTCTAAACTTATATTCCTGTTTGTGCTCAGAGTATTATGAGAATCAAATTTCGCAATCATCAAAAATATTCCGGCTGCAATTGATGTAATTCCATCCACATAAAAAAGCAGTTTGAAATCTATTGTTGTTAAAATACCACCCACAACCGGACCGATACTCATACCCAGATTAATTGCAATACGATTTAGTGCGAATGAAGTTTTTCTCTTTGACGGTTCCGATTCAGCAGAGATAAGGGATAAATTCGCCGGTCTGAATGCCTCGCTTATAACAGCCCAGAGTACTGTATAGCCCAAAACCAGGTAGTAACTGGATATAATTGGATAGATGAAGAGCATTAATCCAGTTGTAATTAAAGAGAGTTTCATTATGCGAAGCGCGCCCAGTTTATCCGAAAGCCTGCCAACAATTGGCGCTGTAAACAATGCGCCGAATCCGTAAGATGCCAGTACCAACCCGGCACTTCCGGCACTTACTCCAAAATCCTTTGCCATATATAATGCAAGAAACGGAAGAACCATTGTTCCGGATCTATTTATAAGTGTGGCAACTGCTAATATCCAGATGTTATGTGGAATCTCTTTTAATCCGCGCCACGGATTCATTTTTTTTGCCTCTTCTCCCAGTCCTAGATATTTCTGATCAAGATCATTCTCATAATCAGTTTGTTTTTCAATTAATCAACTTCTCTTTTGTATTGCTGCAAAAATAGGAAATACTATCTTCTAAATAATCCGCTATTTAGTTAAGTTAAGAGGAGTAAATTTCCGGGAGATGATTAAAATGAGGTTAATGATTCTATCCTTTTTATTAATTACAACACACGGTTGTTCTTCACTGATACTAAGTCCTTCCGATTTTTCCTGGCCAATTGAAAATGTATTAAAGGTTGATGAAAAAGGATTTATCTCAGAAGACCGCTATACATTTACAATTAACGTAAAAAAACTTTTCTATGAAGAATTTAAAGACTCAACAAGTTATTTCGGAAAGGAGTTAAGAATTATTCGCGATAAATCCGGTTATTATTATTTAACGGGTAAAGAATTCAAAAATGTTTATTTATTTATACCGGTTGAAAATGGAATGAAACTGGAGAACAAAATAACCATTTCCGAAAAGGAGAGTTTAACAGCTCCGGTTTTCAATCAGAAATCGCCTAATATCGAATTAATTGACGGCTCCGCAAAATATCTACTGAATTATAAAGGCTTAGTGAGGTAACACATGAAATTGCGTGTATTAATAATAATAATTATATCGTTCCTCTTTTGTTCAATTTCGATTGCACAATCCGATTACGAAAAGACACAAAACTTTAAAACAAAACAGAAACAGATTGAAGATGCAATTAAGAATGCAACCTCTTTAGAAGAATGCGATCAGATCGGATTGAACATTGTAAGACTTAGAGAAGAATTTGAACAGGACAAACAACTGCTCGATAAAAGTCTTTATCCAGATAACTTTGAGTTATCCCTTCAAAAACTTGTAAGAGCACTTGAAGTTAGAAAAGGGGATTTTACACAAATTGCAGAGCTTACTACAACTGTTGGAACGTTAAAAACCCAGGTAACCGAATTGAGCGAAAAGAACCAGGACCTGCTTGGGCAGATCCGCCAGCTCAATTTAAAAGTTGAAAAAGATGCGGCAACAATTGCATCACTCGAAAAATTAGTTGCACAGTTAAAGAGTAATATTCAGCAGAGGGATTTATTAGTCCGCGATATAGTTGACAGCCTTCTAGCAGAATTTGTTAAAGCGCCTTCAACTTTAAATGATGCGGAAAAACAATTAATCATTTCAAAAATTGACAGCAGAAATCTGTTCTACAATATTGAGCGGACTATTAATGATAACATTCAATTTATGAAAGTTACTCAGCTTACTCCGGATGACCTATCAGAAATGAAAAAGCAATACAAAGATTTTCATAAAGTATGGGAACAGATTGGGCCTAAATTAGCAGACGTATATCTGAATAAACGTGATAAGTCAACCGAAATTGCAAACATTGATTATATGTTTAATGACTGGAATATGTTTATAAACGAAGAAATGTGGAACCGGGTAAGTAAATTATTTAGAGAGAAAAATCTGAAGCTGCTGCAGTTCAATAGCGGCGAACAATTTACATACAGCTTGGTTTCCTTTATTGATGACGAGATAAAAAATCTTGGCGTAAAAAGTTCCGATGAATCGAAAAAGATTTATTACACATTTACAGATAGTGTTTACTTTGCTAAAGTTGAACCAGCATGGATTCCAATTCTAATAGAAAACAACATGATGACGGAAGCTAACAAAGACAGTATAGAATCCAGAATAATTGTTTGGAAAGAAAAAGCAGCTCCGGTTTCCGTGTTTAATTGGATTTACGTCGTGCTTATCGGTGTAATTGTTGTATTAATTATTGCTTATTTTATGAAAGGAAAAAAGAAACCGGAAACCCTTACAAGTTAATAAAGATACATAACACATTCTGAAACGCTGGTTTATACCGGCGTTTCTTCTTTCTGTTCGAATCAGCTTATATGCAAAGACGGCTATCACAAGTAATAAAAAATTTATTGACATTGCTTAGTCCTTCCTCTATTTTGATTTAGCAGATTAATTGTTACTATTAAAGCACAAATACTTCATTCATAATGAAGTTACATCACGAGCATAAAATAATTCAACTCCATTACTCTTTTTTGAGTGTGCATACTCTACTTACCTTTTTTAATATAGATCAACCTTATTTCACTATTCATAAAAATTCTTTTCGACACTCAATTGTTCAATGGAGGAAAAATGAAAAAATCATTTACAATATTTTTATTATGCTTAAGTGCAATTAACCTATTTGGACAGTCATGGCACACTTATACTGTCTCAAACACAAATGGTAAGCTTCCGGATAATAACGTTGAATGCCTGGCTGTAGATGCAAGCGGAAATATTTGGATGGGAACATA
>DYHC01000188.1:0-1082 GCA_020724325.1 Melioribacter roseus | reverse complement strand
TTTTTCGGGTCTTGTAAAATTTGATGGTACTAATTGGACCAATTATAATACAAGCAATTCTCCCCTAAAAGACAAAACCATAGTTGATGTTGCAGTCGATAACCTAGGAAATGTTTGGGTAGCAAATTATGCAAATGGTGTTTTCAGGTTTAATCCTACTACCAATACATGGACGCATTACACAAAAGAATCTGGTGCATTAACCGATAATTACACTTATGCAATTGGAATTGGCATCTACGGGTATATTTATGTTGGTTTACGTGTTACATCTTATACATCTTCCGGCCTTTTACGCTGGGACGGGCTCAGTTGGGTTCCTGGTCCAGTATTTAAAGACGATTATAACAGCTATTCTTGTGAGTCGATTGCTGTTGATAAGAATAACAATGTTTGGTGTGGAACACAGATAGGACTATATAAACTTGATGGTAATAACTGGACTTTTTATACTAAGGAAAATACTAACGGCGGATTAGGCGGGAATTACATAAGAACTATAGCTGGAGATGCATTAGGCAACACATGGGTTGGAACTACTGAGTATGCAAATTTTCAAACCCGCGGCGGTGGACTTTCCAGGTTTAATGGTTCAACATGGACGCTCTATAATTCAACTTCACATCCAGTAGATGATTTTATCTCTGCTATTGCTTTTCGCAATAACGACGTCTGGCTTGGAACAGGTTTTTGCGGACAGTTTGGAAATCGTAAGGGGATTTATGTCTTTAATGGTACCACGTTTACAAGTTACCAAAGTCAGACTACCTTTCCCGGCGATTGTGTAAATGATATGGTTGTTGATAAGAATGGAACTGTTTGGATTGGGAGTGCTTTCGGTTTATCAAAATATGGAAACATTGTAAGTGTTTGGAATAGTAATGAAGAATTACCAGATAAGTTTTTACTAAATCAGAATTACCCAAATCCCTTCAACCCAGCAACAACAATAAGTTATCAGTTACCGGAGGAAAGTTTTGTAACATTAAAAGTGTTCGATATACTTGGCAGAGAAATAGCAACGCTGGTAAACGAACACAAACCGGCTGGAATGTATAACGTAACATTTAATGCACATCATC
>DYHC01000187.1:1545-4932 GCA_020724325.1 Melioribacter roseus | reverse complement strand
CAAAAGTATGCGTAACTTCAGTAACTCAAATTATTCGGTGTAATTCGATTACTTGGAAATTAGTATATTTGAACGGTTCAATAAAAGGAATATAAAAGTGGGAAACTTTGGCGCAACAGAAATAATTCTAATTGCTCTCGTTCTAATTCTTCTGTTCGGTGGCAAAAAGATCCCGGAACTTATGAAAGGTCTGGGGCAGGGTGTAAAACAATTTAAAAAAGGTCTTAAAGGAGAAGAGGAAGAGGAGAATAACAATAAAAAATAATCAGAAGTAGAAACTAATTCTGCTCCCTATTCTGTTCCATGAACGTTTGTATCTTCCTGAGGTAATATATGCTACGTCGTTCCAAATTTTTTTTACTCTCTTTAGTTTTTTTTAATTATCCTGTTTCAATTATAAGTCAGGATTGGAAACCCGTTAATTCTCCTTTAAGCACCAAATGGGGCGAGTCTCTCAAACCAGGCAATGTTTTGCCGCAATATCCGCGTCCGCAATTAATCAGAAAGGAGTGGAAGAATCTGAATGGAATTTGGAAATATGTAATCCGCCCAAAACATTTAGGATTACCCGAATACTTCCCCGGTAACATTCTGGTTCCCTTCCCAATTGAATCTTCCTTATCAGGCGTTGGTAAAACAGTTGGCAAAGAAAACATTCTCTGGTATAAAACAACTTTTCAATTGCCGGATAACTGGAAAAACAAGCGAATAATACTTCACTTTGGTGCAATTGATTGGGAATCTAATCTTTATGTGAACAAAAAATTTGTTGGAACTCATCAGGGCGGTTACGATTCTTTCAGCTTCGATATTACCGAGTATTTAATTGGTTCAGCCGAGCAAGAAATAATTTTATCCGTATGGGACCCTACGAACGACGGCTATCAACCTCGCGGTAAACAGGTTAACAAACCGGGAGGAATCTGGTATACATCTGTTACTGGTATCTGGCAGACAGTCTGGATTGAACCTGTAAACAGAACTTACATTAAAAATGTAAAACTGATTCCGGATATAGACGATAAAAAACTTTGGGTCAATTTTGATTACAACTCTATTCAAAACGATGATGAAGTTGAAATAACTGCTTACGACAGTTCTAAAGAGATAAGCAAAGAGAGATATTATTACAGCGATTTAATTACGATTGAAATTGAGAAGCCTAAGCTATGGTCACCTTCAAATCCATTTCTTTACGACTTAAAAGTAAGACTTCTTAGAAAAGGTAAACTGCTTGATGAAATAAAATCCTATTTCGCAATGCGTAAAATTTCGGTTGAAAAAGATTCAAAAGGTGTTCCGCGATTAATGCTCAACAATAAATTTTTATTTCAATTTGGTACTTTAGATCAGGGATGGTGGCCTGATGGACTTTACACAGCTCCATCCGATGAAGCACTTTATTACGATATAGAGAAATTGAAAGAATACGGATTCAATTTGATCCGTAAACATGTTAAAGTAGAACCGGCAAGATATTATTATCATTGCGATCGGCTGGGGATGCTTGTCTGGCAGGATATGCCAAGCGGCGATCTCTACGCATCAGCCGGTGATAATAACGAAATAAAACGAACAGCTCAATCGGAATATCAATTCGAAAAGGAATTGAAAAATATTATTGACCAGCTTTACAATTTTCAATCAATTATTGTTTGGGTTCCGTTCAACGAGGGCTGGGGACAGTTTAATACAATTCGAATCTGCAACTGGGTTAAGCATTACGATCCGTACAGACTAGTGGATGGACCGAGCGGGTGGAACGATTTTTATGGTGCAGGTGATATTCAGGATAAACACGATTATCCCGGCCCTTCAATTCCGGAAAGTAAAAATGATAATCGTGCACTTGCACTTGGCGAGTTTGGCGGTTTAGGTTTACCGGTTGAAAATCATACATGGAAAAATAAAGACAACTGGGGCTACAGAAGTTTCAACAATACAGACGAATTAAGGAATTTCTTCCTTTCACTAATAGAAAAAATTCCGGATCTAATTCTGAAAGGACTTTCTGCTGCAATCTATACGCAAACCACAGATGTTGAAATTGAGGTATACGGACTTATTACATACGACAGAAAGGTTGATAAAATGGGAGCTCAAACAGTAAACAAAGCAATTGCAAATCTCTATGAAGTTGTTAAATAATTCTTTTATACTTATCAATTTTTATTTGATGAATGATTAAGAAATTCAGAGGGAGAAAATATGACAGAAAAAATTCATTCAACTAAGTACGAGTTCAAAGCAGAAGTAAAAAAACTTTTAAACATTTTGGTTCACTCGTTATATACAAGCAAAGAAATTTTCTTGCGCGAATTAATTTCTAATGCATCGGATGCACTGGACAAAATCCGTTTTGAACTTAACAAAAGTTCAGATGTTGCAGATAGCGAATTGCCGCTGGAGGTAAAAATCGAATTTGACGAAAAGAAAAAAATTATTTCAGTAACCGATACCGGAATCGGTATGACCCGTGATGAAGTAATAACCAATATTGGAACCATTGCAAAATCTAGCACGGAGGAATTTATCAAACTAGTTGCAGATGCTAAAGATTATGCAAATAATATTATTGGAAGGTTTGGCGTAGGTTTTTATTCTGTATTCATGGTTGCAAAAGAAGTTATTATTAGAACAAAATCATCTAAAAAAGATGAACCCGCTGTTGAATGGAGATCCGACGGTCTGGGTAACTACGAAATCTCGGAACTAAAGGATAACATTAAAAGAGGAACACAAATAGAAATTCTATTAAAGGATGATGCTTCCGAATTTGCAGAGAAATGGAAATTGGAACAGATTATTAAGAAGCATTCAGGTTTTATTTCATTTCCAATTTATGTCGGTAAAGAAAAAATAAATACTATCTCAGCATTATGGCGCGAGCCAAAGAACTCGGTTACAAAAGAAAAGTACAATGAGTTTTATAAGTTTCTTACATACGATAATAATGAGCCGCTGGATGTAATTCATAAATTAGTTGATGCTCCTATTCAATTTAATGCTCTTCTTTTTATTCCTTCAAAAAGTTTTGAATATTTTTGGATGGATAGAGAAAACTACGGACTCGACCTGTACGTACGCCGCGTTTTAATTCAGCATAAGAACAAGGATCTGCTTCCGGAGTACTTAAGTTTTGTAAAGGGAGTTGTAGATTCTGAAGATTTGCCGCTTAATATTTCCAGAGAAACATTACAGGAAAATGTAATCTTTTCAAAAATTGCTTCGAGTGTTACCGCTACTGTACTTTCTTATCTTCTGGATAAAGCTAAGAACGATAAGGACGGATACGAAAAATTCTGGAAAGAGCATAGCCGGATTTTCAAACTTGGTTACGGTGATTTTGTTAATCACGATAAATATACCGAATTGCTGCGGTTTAAC
>DYHC01000187.1:0-1535 GCA_020724325.1 Melioribacter roseus | reverse complement strand
CTGCATGCAAGGAAAAGGAAGAACTTATTTCCTTATCAGACTATGTATCGCGGGTTGAAGATGGTCAGAAAGAAATTTTTTATTTAAGCGGTCCAAACCGCGATGCTATTTTGTCAGATCCGCATTTAGAAATTTTTAAGAAAAAAGGTTTAGAAGTACTTTTCATGTTCGATCCGATTGATGAATTTGTTGTTTCATCTTTAAGAAAATATAAAGACTTTGAATTCAAATCCGTTTTGAATGCCGAATTAAAGAAGCTTGAGAAAATTAAAGACTGGCAAGAGGAAAATAAAAAATTCGAAGACTTGTCAAAAGACGACGAGAAACATTTAAGTAGTCTGCTCTCTAAAATGAAGCTGATTATAGGCGATAAAATTGTTGATGTCAGGTTATCCAGACGATTGGTTGACAGTGCTTCTTGTCTTGTTTCGGAAGGGGATGAAATATCTGCCGCAGTTCAGAAAATTTTAAAGATGACAAATCAGAATATCGGCGCTCAGAAACGTATTTTGGAAGTTAATCAGAATCATGCTTTGATTAGAAATCTCCTTACAGTCTATAAAACAAATGTCGATGATGAATTTATTAAACAAGCAACTGAGCAGCTTTACGAATCTGCATTGCTACAGGAAGGTAATCTTGATGACCCGCATGAACTTGTAAAGAGAATTAATATTTTGCTGGAAAAGTCGAGCGAGTGGTACTGCAAAGTAAAAAATATTACTTAACTTTGGCACCGGAATCTGATTGAGTAATGTTTTAATGAAAATCAAAACCTCTACTCCGGGAAGAATTTGTTTGTTTGGTGAGCATCAGGATTATTTAAAGCTGCCCGTTATTGCTGCTGCAATTTCTAAAAGAGTTTCAATTGAAGGCGTTAGAAATTCCACAAGAAAAATTTCGATTAGTCTTCCTGATATCAATAGCTGCGAAGAATTTGAAATAACCGAAAAAATTCCATACATAAAAGAGAGGGATTATTTAAGAAGTTCGTTCAATGTACTGCTTAGAAATGGTTTTACATTTTCATACGGACTTGAATGTATAGTTAAAGGCAATATTCCGGTGAATACGGGAACATCAAGTTCATCTGCACTTATAGCAAGCTGGATCAATTTATTGGCATTAATGAGCGACCAGGAAAAAGAGCTTAGCAGTTTTGAAATTGCAAGATATGCTTATATTTCAGAAGTTGAAGAGTTTGGAGAACCCGGCGGAATGATGGATCATTATTCAACTTCTATTGGCGGTGTAATCTATTTATGTACAGAACCGGAAATTAAGATTGAAAAATTAAATTCCGTACCCGGAACATTTATTCTTGGCAATTCACAGGAACCAAAGGACACTAAAAATATTTTGGCAAGAGTTAAACACGGTGTATTGAACATAATTTCGAAGCTAAGGGAGAATTATCCTGAATTTAGTTTAAACGGGATAACAACCGAATCATTCTACAATTATGAGAACGTGCTTACAGTTGACGAATCGGAATTACTTTACGGAACGGTAATCAACAAAACTATTACAGAAAA
>DYHC01000186.1 GCA_020724325.1 Melioribacter roseus | reverse complement strand
TTCAACAACCTCCGCAGTAATTCCCGTTGGATTTGTTGCAATACTTCCACCAAAGGAAGCAATATTCAGATTTCTTCCTTTATATCTTTTTGAATAGGAAATTCTTGCTGTTTCTGCATCATTTCTAACCCATCTTGGAACCATAACTGGTTGAAGCCAAACGGAATCTAACCCAATACTTTCCATTTTGTTTTTTGCCCAGTTAATTGCATTTAAGGAATTTTCAGAACCGCTTAATCTTGGACCAATTTCGCAAAGTTCTTTCAACCATTCATAACCCTTTTGTTCAATTAATGATCGTCCAATTAAAGAATCAGCAATATTTTTATAATTTGAAAGTTGTTGTTTTTGCAAGCTTTGAGCAGGAATACCAATAAATGTTATTATTAGTGAAAGAAAAAATAAAGAAACAGCAAATAATTTATTTTTCATTTTATTCCCGGTTGTTAAAGTAATTGGGCAAAAATAAGGTTGGTGAATTAAGAAAATCAAACGTGATAGAAATAAAAAAGCGGCTGTCTCAAAAGTAGTTTATCAAATAAATCAGCGCTATCTGCGTGCTATAAAAGATGAAAGAAATACTTTTGAAACAGCCACAGTTAATTTTATCTAACTTTTATTTTTTTCTCTTTTACAAGTTTGGCAATTTGAGAAGTACCATTTTTTGCAATAGTTCTTAAAGCGCTGGCGGATACTCTTACTGTCACAAATTTATTCAACTCTTTAACCCAAATTCTTTTTTTCTGGAGATTTGGTAAAAATCTTCTCTTACTTTTATTATGAGCATGGGAAATGCTGTGACCACTTACAGGACCAACACCGGTAACTTGACATTTACGAGCCATTATTTCCTCTTTATTTCCAAATTTTGAATGCCAAATGTAAAAAAAAAATACAATAATGAAAAATGTTCTTTAGTTGAATATGTAAAATATACTTCTGAAAAATTTAGAAATGCCATCCCGTAGAACCGAAGTGACTGAGAAGAGTCATTTCAAAAGGAACGAAGTGACTAAGAAACTCAACAACCTTGAAGGTCATCAGGATATAAAAAGCATTCGTTGACCTTCAAGGTTCAGGTTCCACTCTCCCAATCCTTCACCGACGGGATCGGAATGACAAAGGATATTTTTCGGAGGTTACTAAAAAGCGGACGTCTTAAAAGTCGATTTTTTTTGTAACACTTAAATTACACTCCAGCAAACGTCTTGCAGCACTGGCTAAAACAGATTTTACAATGATTATTTATATGAAAGATTTCTTTTGAGTCATCCACCTTTATTATGATCCTTTAAGAACCAGTTCTGCTTCCCAATTCATTATTAAGCATGTAGAGAGCAACTTTATTGTCCCCAACTATCCTAAATTTATTAATTATTTGAGCAACAGAAGCAACTTCTTCTATCTGTTCATTAACAAACCATTGTAAAAAGTTGTTGGTAGCATAATCTTTTTCTAACTGGGCTAATTCTACAAGGTCATTAATTCTTTTAGTAATGTAGACTTCATGTTTATGAGCATCTTCAAATGCTTCTAGAGGAAAATTCCACTCTGTTTTTGGTTTTTCTAACGCAGCCAAAGTAACTCTTCCACTTACTTCTTTAAGATAATGGAAGAATTTCATAGCGTGTTCATATTCTTCATTGGATTGTATCTTCATCCAATTAGCAAAGCCAGTCCAGTTTTCTGCTTCAAAATAAGCAGCCATAGATAAATATAAGTATGAAGAAAACAGCTCAGCATTAATCTGATCATTTAATGCTTTTTCCATTTTTTCAGATATCATATGTAACTCCATATTAAATGTGATTAATTGTCCTAAAATTATTTAATTATCTTACATTTCACAACATTTAGTTGGCTGAATAAGTTTAATTTTGAGAAAAGAAATTCTAATTCCAATTTTGGAATAGGAATTTTATATTATCTATAACCTATTTCTTACTTGTGAAAAATAAATCAATGTTCAAGAATATTATTAAAGCTGCAAAGTCATTATTACTTATTCTTCTGATATTCTTCTTTTATAATCTGTTTACAATATTATTTTTTCGATTCATTAATCCGGCAAGTACTGCTTTCATTCATCAAAACATCGAAAATCCTTTCAGCTCAATTTTGAGTTATAGTGATATAAACTATAAACCGGTTAGCGTGGAAAATATTTCGGTTTATTTGCCGCTTGCAGTTATAGCTTCTGAGGATCAGAAGTTTTTTGACCACTTCGGATTTGATTTTGAACAGATTGAAAAAGCCATGAAAGAAAACACGTACAAGAAACGTAAAAGGGGAGCCAGCACAATCAGTATGCAGGTAGCAAAAAATCTTTTTTTATGGTCGGAAAGGAATTTAATCCGTAAAGGATTTGAAGCATATTATACTTTATTGATTGAACTGTTTTGGAGTAAAAAGAGAATTATTGAAACATATTTGAATGTAGCAGAAATGGGTAAAGGAATTTATGGAGCTCATTCTGCTTCAAGAATATATTACATGAACAGTCCAATTAAATTGACCGTTACTGAATCTGCAGCTATAGCTTCAATTCTGCCAAATCCTAAAAAAAGAAATCCGGCAAAACCGGGTAGATACGTTTTGTCAAGAAGAGAAGATATAATAAAGCAGATGAATCTACTCGGCGGGAAAAATTATATAATCGAACAATTGAAGTGAATCATTTTTTTGATGCAATGACCTCAATACATTTTAGAAGGACAACTGACACATCAGAACCTTCAAGAATTGGCGACCTGTACTTGAAATCCGGATTATCATTATTCCTTTCATAATTATAACTTTTGATAACGTTATTTTTGGAGTCATAAAATATTATCTGCAGAATACTGTAGCGTCTAAGATGTTTGTTTAGCAGGAAATATGTTTTTGTTTTATAGATTTTAACATCAATACCTTCCATCACAATAGGTTGTCTGTGCTCTTCCAAGACCCAGACATAAATGTCGTCCTCCTTAAAATTTTCCAGACCAACAGTATTGATGTAAATTTTATTAGAATTGTTATTTACCGGGGTCCAATTTTCTTTTATTGCTTGTGCTCTAAGAAAAATTGTTATAATAAAATATAATATTAGAGTGAAATAGAAGTGTTTACGATATAACAAATTACTTTTCTTAAGCAATTCGGTAAACATCATTTGCAACTCGGTTTTGATAAAGTTGAGGAGAGAGAGGGATTCGAACCCTCGGTACCCTTGCAGGTACACTTCCTTTCCAGGGAAGCCAGATCAACCACTCCTGCACCTCTCCATTATGCAACTGCAAATATATTAATTACTGTTGATAGTAAAAAATATCTTCAGTTTTGCGTCGAATTAATTAGGAATATTTTTATAGTTCAAGGTTTCGAATGTTGGAATAGGAAGAGAGTTGTTCTATTCTAAAGAGAGTTTAAGCTTAGCATAAAATACTTTGGTCATGATTTGTAGAGCATGCTGATAAACAACAGGAAGTTATAGATAACGAAAGAGACTAATCATGTTAAAATTGGTTAATCAGAAGCAGCTAAAAAGTTATTACAGGTTTGATTACAGGTTTTACTTTTGTAATTTTCGCACAAAAAAGAAGGTCTTCCAACGGAAAGGTGGCAGAGTGGTTGAATGCGGCGGTCTCGAAAACCGTTGTCGGGCTTTAGCCGGACCGGGGGTTCGAATCCCCCCCTTTCCGCAAGAATCTAAAAGATGTAAGGTTTAGAAAAATTCTGGCTGGCATGCATAATTAACATATAAAACAGACTAGTAAGCCGTTGGCTGTGGCTGACCCAAAAGTAATTTTCAATTTTAAAATCTGTGTAAATCCGCTTAAATCAGCGCTTGTCCGCCGTTTACTGGCGGATTTATCCGCCGTTATTTTGGCGGAGCAAATCAAAGTCAAAAATCAATTCCATTCCAGAGTAAATTAAGTCAAATTCATGTTTTATTTACTATATCCAGGGTTTCCAAATCCAATTTTTTAGATAACTAAGATGAATAAAAAAGATTAGATTAATTCTTTGTTGGCTAATTCCAGATAATTTTCAATTTCAAATTTGTTTAGTAAACCTTCACCCTGTTGAGTCTTGTTAAATTTCTGGATAGACCACTCTTTACCAAGAGAATTTTTCTCTGCAACATATTTCAACCAATATAGTTCGAATATGTGAAGCTTTTTATCAGAAAATGCGATTCTTATTCCGTCCTCAATAAACGCTTTAGCTATTTCAGGGTTCGAAAATTCCGGCGGCACTTCAAGTATATATTCATTTTCAAACAGTTCTGCAATTGCATTGTCGCAAAATTCTTTATTAAACCCCAATACATCTGCTAATTTTTTTAGATTTGTTCTTTCTACTTCAGAGATTTTTTTGTCCTTTCCTATTAGAATTAAAAGTCCTTTGAAATAATTGCTTTTATCTTGCTGTGTCATATTAATCCTTTTTTAATCTCATTCTAAATTAAAAAATAATTCATAATTTTATTACACCGGTAAATGGAATTAACCAAAAGAGAATAGGAAATGGAAACTGAAAAAGAAACAATTTGCTATAATCCTGCTAATAATAGTGAAATAGGAAGCTCCAGAATATTTGAACCATATGAAATAACGGATATTATAAGAAAAGCAAGAGAATCACAGAAAGTATGGGCAAAATATCCTTTATCCAGACGTACTAAAATTATAAAAAGAATTAGAGATTATCTGGTTAGTAATGTAAATGAGATTGCCGAAACTATATCAAAAGATAATGGGAAAACATTAGTAGAAGCAATTTCAACTGAAATAGTTCCAGCGGCAATGGCAATTTCATATTATTGCAGCAATGCGAAAAAATTTTTATCACCCCAAAAGACCCGTGCAGGAAATATTATTCTCATTTACAAACGCAGCAAAATCTTACTTGTTCCATATGGAGTAGTTGGAATTATCTCCCCCTGGAATT
>DYHC01000001.1:9135-36035 GCA_020724325.1 Melioribacter roseus | reverse complement strand
TTCCGCAGATTGCATTTGAGGTTTTTAGAGATGCCCATATAACAATAACACCGATAACCAACTTTTACCAGATTCTAATTGCACATCCTCCGCCCGGTGCAAGTATTATTTTCAATACATCTTTTGATGTAACAGATTTATTAATTATTTCGTAACTCATCGGATTTTTTTCCCAGTGAGCATCTTTTGCATCGGCATAAATTGTTGCAGTATAATTTTTATTGTTGTCGAGAAAGTTCAACGGAATTTCGGCAGTCCTTCCGTTTTCATCGGTAATTGCACCTATAAACCATTCATTTTTTCCTTTTGTTTTACGAGCAACGGTAATAAAATCCCCGGGCTCTGCTTCAATATATTTTGTATCGTCCCAATCAACCGCAACATCTTTAATGAACTGAAACGCATCAAGATGTTTCTCATAATTCTCGGGAATATCGGCTGCCATTTGCAGCGGGGAATACAAAGTAACATAAAGCGCTAATTGCTTTGCAAGTGTTGTATGAACTTGTTCTTTTTTATCTGGGTTGTAATAGTTCATCTTTATTTGAAAAATTCCCGGTGTATAATCCATTGGTCCGCCCATTAATCTTGTAAACGGTAAAATCGTTTCATGTTCTGGTGGATTTCCTACACTCCAGGCATTAAACTCATTACCGCGAGCCGACTCGCATGCGAGCCAATTTGGATAAGTACGATGCAGCCCGGTTGGTCTAACTGCTTCGTGTGCATTCAGCATTAACTTATTCTTTGCAAGACGTTCTGCAACGCGAACATAATGCTGAACCATCCACTGCCCATCGTGGAATTCTCCACGGGGAATAATACGTGCAACATAACCTGTTTTTACTGCCGGGTATCCGTACTTTTTCATGAAATCGTACGCTTCGTCCATCCGTCTTTCGTAATTAGTAACTGAGGAGGATGTTTCATGATGCATAATCATCTTAACATTTTTAGATGCAGCATAATTAGAAATCTCTTCAACATCAAAGTCTGGATACGGCGTAACAAAATCGAAAACTTCTTCCTTCCATTTTCCAAACCAATCTTCCCATCCAACATTCCAGCCCTCAACAAGAACTCCGTCAAATCCATGCTTGGCAGCAAAGTCGATATATCGTTTTGTTCTTTCAGTTGTAGCGCCGTGAATTCCGTTTGGTTTAAGACTTTTCCAATCCGTGGATTTCAAACAAACGTTGTTTACATTTGCGTAATTCCAGGATGCAGTACCGACATGCATTTCCCACCAGATGCCAACATATTTCATCGGTTTGATCCAGCTTGTATCGTCTATCTTTGACGGTTCGTTAAGATTTAGAATTGTTTTTGATGCGAGGATATCTGCTGCTTTATCGCTAACAATAACTGTCCGCCACGGAGTTTTACATGGAGTCTGCATATAAGCTTTGTTTCCAACAGCATCCGGAACAAGGTGCGAAGTTAAAATGAAATTTGATTGATCAATTTCCAAATGCATCGCGGGATAATCGACTAATGCAGCTTCGAAAATATTGATATACAATTTTTCGGAAGTTTTCATCATCAATGGTGATTGAACAAAGTTTTTTCCGATTATTGTTTTCGAAAAAATTTCATTTACTTTTGTTGCATAAGTAGCATCTACTTTGCTGAGGGTTGATTTGGTGTAATAATATTCATTTGTATCGTAATCGCCGGGGATCCAAAATGCAATATGATCTTCTGTTAAACTGAATTGTGTTAGCTCGTCTGCAACAGTAAAATAATTGAGATTATCCTGCATCGGAAATTCGTATCGGAAACCAAGTCCGTCATTAAATAACCGGAAACGGATTATCATTTGTCTGTTATTTTGAGTCGGCTGCAAAAGTGTAACCGCTAACTCTCTGTAATTATTCCGGATCGAACTAACCTCGCCCCAAACCGGGTGCCATATTTCATCTACTATACTTGAATCAACTTTACTTGTAACAAAACCTTTATCTAAGGAAGGAACATTTTCTGCGCTTGGTGATAGCTTATCTATACCGGTATTTGCATACATATCTTTCAATTTCAATCCGAGACGGCTTTCTTTTACAACTTCATAATTTTTGTAACCCAGCTTGTAGGCTGGAATTCCATCGCTGGTTAACTTAAATGTTAAGACAAGGTTACCGTCGGGCGATTTAATTGATTGTGCGCTGCTAACTGAAAAAGCTGTCAAAAAAAATAATGTGATAATTTGTTTCATATTTTTCCTCATCAAAGTAATGTTAGTACATAACAAAACAACCGGATGCAAGTTATTTGTATCAAAAAAGATTTGCAAGAAACAAAACAGATTAGAAAAGATTTTCATTCAGAATTGTAAAGCTTTGGTTGAGAACACTAAAGAAGCGATGAGAACACAATTAATTTCATTATGGATTTTGCAGCTTCTCCGGGCAATCAGCGCTGGTTTATTAATCAGCGTTCCAATCATCAATCAACTATCAGCAGTTTAACATAACCCTTGGTTCTCGACCGGTGTGGAATATCATCATCGGCAACCTGGTAACTCATGCCCGGATAAAGAATAGTTTCTCTTCCGTCTTTAAGCTGGGTAATTAATTCGCCTTCAAGAACATAAACAACGTGACCGCGGCTGCACCAGTGATCTGCCAAATAATTTTCTGAGTATTCAACAATTCGAACGCGAATATTTCCCTGTTCAAATGTCCGCCAGTATGCTTTACCAGATTCACCTTTAAATTCTTTACTTTCCACTTTGCTCCAGTCGGTTACAGTATATTTAACATTTTCTATTTTCATTTTAACTCCGGGTGTTCTTCTTCGGCTGGAACAAACCTTTTTCTATCGAACCCGCAAAACAAAGCTTTACAACTTCTTTATCTGCCCCGCTTAGTTCCCTTATCATTTTTTTTGTTAAGATCGGATAATGTTTTATTGTAAATAAAAAATCTCCTATATATCCCAAATCTTCATCTGTTGTCAGCCAATTATATTTATCAAAACGGGAGAGATTAACCGGAACAGAATAGCTCCGCAAAGATTTTTCTCCAAGTGTATTGAAGTAAAAATCGAAGTATGACATTACCAGTTCTCTAAGCGTGCGATAAACCGGTTCTCTAAATCTTAAAGTTGTAGTATTGGATTTTGCAGCCGCTCCATAACAATTGTTTTGTTTGAATAATGCAATTACATGGTCGTCGTCATTATGTGCTATTAGGTCAACTATCAAAGGTTTATGTCCCAAGACTCTTAATGCAGCCGCTGCAAATAGAGCGCCTTCAAAACAGTTTGCGGTTCTGCTGTAAATTATTTTTTTAGGCGAGCAAGTTATATAATCCGGATTATAATTCGTTTCGTTAAGAAAAGACTGAATACCTTCCGGGGTTTTTAAGCTTTTCAGAAAATTAATTTCGTCAGCCGAAAATTTTCCTGATTCTATTTTGTCGTTATTAATTTTAAAACTCATTGATTTATTCAAAACTTTTGGGATTTGATCTCAACCTTCTCCATAACTTTATAAACAGGGTATGGTAAAAATCCTCCTCCCCACTGCGGTACCAAATAGTTATCGAAAAAATTCCAATGAAGAAGCCCGTCATCTGTTTCGGGCTCTAATAGATATGCCGCAACATTTGCAAGCGGCTGAGCAAGTCTTACAACAACAGTTCCTTTATTAAACTTTTTCTTTTCGGCAATAAATTCTCCTTTAACAATATTATTGTAGTGCCCCTGGTTAAGCCGCTGCTCGGGCTTAAGTTCCTTTATTTTGAAAGTCTGAACATCCAGTTCTATATCCGATGCAAGTTGTTCTAGCTTTATGCCATGAGTTTTTAATAGATTAATAACCTTCGAATCCATAACAGATAATAAGTAAGCATACGGAAGTTTTACTTGCTTTGTTGGCAGATAGTCTGCTAAATAAGGAACAGTAACAACTTTTTTAATTTCGGTAGGATACAATCTTTCCCGCCCGTTAGCATCCTTGCGGGTTTCCAGTTCATACGTATTAACTGTAATAGGAACTTTAGTTGGCACAACGCGAGATGAAATTGCAATAGAATCTTTATCGGTTAGATTACTTCCACGCTCAACTGTTTTTTCATCAACCTCTTTTAATATTTTTTTAATCTCATTTTTATTTTCAATTACATTGTCAACGATTTCCCATAGAAGGTTATAAGTGCCTATTACCCGATCCTTAAATTCAGAATAAACATAATTCTCATTCAATATTCCGATACGGTTACGAAGCCCTACATAATTAACAATGTAGCGCGGTTCATAAGCATAAGAGATCCATCCTTTTGAATGATCGCGCTGGTCAACAAATTCTCCGTAATATAAGTTCATTGTGTTGTACTTATTAGATAATGTGTATGAAACTGCCGGCATCAGTTTATCGCGGGTATAAGCAATCAAACTTGTATCTCCGGCGGGATTCATCATCCAAGTAAATGAAACAGGTTCCTGTCTGTATGAACCGTTTGTAGTGTGAAGGTCAACAAAAACAGCTGGATCCCATTTATTAAATGCATTTAGCAAGCCTTTTACTTCTGGAGTTTCAACTTTCATTGCATCGCGGTTCAAATCTAAATTCTGTCCGTTATAACGAATTCCTACTCCGTTCTTCGGTCCTTTCTGATGCGGACGGTTAGAAGTACTTATCAATTCATTTCCATCGGCGTTAAAAATTGGACAGACAAGCAGAACAACATCTTTCAACAATTCTTTTCTATTCAATAGCAGATCTCTTACAAACATTAGCGACGCTTCTTTACCCTCCACTTCACCAGCATGAATATTTCCCTGAATATAAACAACTATTCGTTTATCATTCTTTAAGTCAGCCGGTGTTTTTGGCAAAGGTTTGCCAATAATCATCAGCGGGATGCTGCGCCCCTCAGTTGAAACCGCAAGTGTTTCAACGCGGAAATCTTTCGATAACTTGCCTAATGAGTTAATAAAATTTATTACATCTTCGTAACGGGAAGTAGATTCATAGTTTGAAATTTCTGCTGCTGTTAAAGGGTGGTCATTCTTAAACTGCGCTGTTGAAATAGATAAAGCAATAAAAAGCAAAACGATAAACATTAGTAGTGAACGCATTAAATTTTCCTTTATTCAGTTTATTACTACATAAAAATAAAATTGTTATCTTGATATATCAATTGAGCAAGATCAATAAAATTCATGGTGGAAAAATGAAAAGATTATTTACGTTCTGTCTTGTAATCTGTTTTTGGCTCTCCTCAAGTGCCGGTCAGAACAAGAACGGGTTAAATTTGGATTTTAATGTTGCATCGGGTTTTGCTAAGCTTGCCCTTAAATGTATCCAGAAAGAATATCCAAACAAACTGGATCATGTAATGAACGACGCAAGCGAAGTAGAGCCGCCTTCAAAACTTCATCCCGCATTTTACGGTTGTTTCGATTGGCACTCATCTGTTCACGGACACTGGATGCTTATCCGTTTACTTAAACTTTTTCCGGATCTCGAAAACGCTTTAGAGACCCGAAAAGCACTTAACGAAAATCTAAGCGAAAGTAACATAAAAAGTGAAGTGGAATATTTAAATAAGCCAAACAGAAAATCATTTGAACGAACTTACGGCTGGGCTTGGTTGCTAAAATTAGCAGAAGAACTTCAGGGCTGGGATGACCCGCAAGGGAAAACCTGGTTTGCCAATTTAAAACCATTGGCTGATGCAATTGTTCAACGATATATTGATTTCATTCCAAAACAGAATTATCCTATCCGAACCGGTGTGCATCCTAATACTGCTTTTGGCATTTCATTCGCGCTCGATTATGCGCGGGCAACAAAAAATTATCATTTAGAATCTCTTCTAATCGAAAGAGGAATGACATACTACTATAACGATACGAACTATGACGCAAAGTGGGAGCCGGGCGGGGAGGATTTCTTTTCACCGGCATTGATGGAAGCCGACCTGATGAGAAGAATTCTCGAACCAAACCATTTTGAAGAATGGTTCAAAAAATTTCTGCCCGATGCTTCAAAAACAAAAAGTCTGCTTGAACCCGCCGTAGTTACGGATAGAACCGATCCTAAACTTGTTCATCTCGATGGTTTGAACCTAAGCCGTGCTTGGTGCATGTTTGGTATAGCAAATCATCTGCCGAAAAATGATCCGCTTAGAAAAATTTTTATTACTTCTGCAATTAAACATGCCAAAACCGGCTTACAGTATATTAGCAGCGGGAACTATGAAGGCGAGCACTGGCTCGCTTCTTTTGCGGTTTATATGCTGGCGGAAATAAAGTAACGTACGTAGACTTCTAAAAAATTCAGTAGTGTTATTTCGAAGGAGCGAAGCGACTGAGAAGAGTCATTTCGAAGGAGCGAAGCGACTGAGAAACAACAACCTTGAAGGTCATGAGGAAATAGATTACAATTCTTGACCTTCAAGGTTTAGGTTCCGAGCCCAGAATACGAATAGATTCTTCACTTCACTTCGTTCGGTTCAGAATGACAGTACACTTTTTACTCTGTCATTCTGAGGATCCCGACTTGTCGAGCGACGAAGAATTGTCATTCTAAGAAGATTGAGGGTTCGTGCTGAATTGAAAAAATTACATTTGAACAACTTCAAAGAAAATAGAGAGCCGGTAGCGTATTAATTTTCTTCGGTATAAATTAGCTCGTGAATTTTACAACAATAAAGAGGATGCTATGAACGGACCATTATCAAAAGAAATGATGAAGAAAATGCACGCTTATTGGAGGGCGGCTAATTATTTATCGGTTGGACAAATTTATTTGTTCGATAACCCGCTTTTAAAAGAACCCCTGAAACTGAAGCATGTTAAACCGAGACTTCTCGGTCACTGGGGAACCACACCCGGCTTAAATTTTATTTATGTTCATCTTAACCGGATAATAAATGAAAACGATCTGAATATGATTTATGTAACAGGTCCTGGCCACGGCGGTCCCGCCTTGGTTGCCAATACATACCTTGAAGGAACGTATAGTGAATTTTATCCGAACATCACCCAAGATGAAGCTGGACTAAAAAAATTATTCAAGCAGTTTTCGTTCCCTGGCGGAATACCAAGCCATGTAGCGCCTGAAATACCGGGCTCAATTAACGAAGGCGGCGAACTTGGTTATTCACTTGCTCATGCCTACGGAGCTGCTTTTGATAATCCCGATTTGATAGTTGCTTGTGTTGTAGGCGATGGCGAAGCAGAAACCGGCGCGCTTGCTGCAAGCTGGCATTCTAATAAATTTCTTAATCCAATTCACGATGGCGCTGTTTTACCGGTTCTTCATTTGAACGGATATAAAATTTCTAATCCTACTTTACTTGCAAGAATCGATCGTGAAGAACTTGAACAATTATTTAAAGGATACGGATACAATCCTTATTTTGTTGAAGGCAAGGACCCTGAAAAAATGCACCAATTAATGGCTTCAACTCTTGATAAAATAGTAGCTGAAATAAAAGAAATACAAAATAATGCACGTACCAATGGATTAAAGAAGCGACCGATTTGGCCAATGATTGTTCTGGTTACACCTAAAGGATGGACGGGTCCTGACAAGGTTGATAACATTCAGGTTGAAGGAACATTTCGTTCGCATCAGGTTCCGCTTGCCGAGCTTTCTACAAAACCGGCACACTTAAAAATGCTCGAAAAATGGTTGAAGCGTTATAAACCGGGTGAACTTTTCGATAAGAACGGCAAATTCAAATCCGAACTTGCAGAGCTTGCGCCTAAAGGTAAAAAGAGAATGGGCGCTAACCCAAGTGCAAACGGCGGATTACTTTTACACGATCTGAAAATGCCAGACTTCCGCGATTATTCAGTTGCTGTTCCGAAGCCGGGTGTAATTGAAAGCGAAGCAACACGCATAATGGGAAATTTTATCCGGGATATTATTAAGCTTAATTGGGATGTACGTAATTTCAGAATATTCGGTCCCGATGAAACCGCATCAAATCGCTTAACACCTGTCTTTGATGTTACGGATCGAGTGCTTATTGGCGAAATATTAAAAGATGACGATCATATTTCGTATGATGGAAGAGTAGTGGAAGTTCTCAGCGAGCATTTATGCCAGGGATGGCTGGAAGGTTATTTGCTTTCAGGAAGACACGGCTTGTTTTCATGTTACGAAGCATTTATTCATATTGTCGATTCAATGTTTAACCAGCATGCCAAATGGTTGAAGGTTACACGAGATATACCTTGGCGTCAGCCAATTGCATCATTAAATTATCTACTTACGTCGCATGTTTGGAGGCAAGATCACAACGGGTTTAGTCATCAAGACCCTGGATTTATAGATCATGTTGTAAATAAGAAAGCCGATATTATCCGCGTTTATCTTCCGCCGGATGCAAACACTTTGCTTTCCGTTACAGACCATTGTTTGAGAAGTAAAAATTATGTTAATGTAATAGTTGCCGGCAAGCAGCCCGCTTTGCAGTGGCTCAATATGGATGCGGCAATTAAACATTGCACTGCCGGATTGGGAATTTGGGAATGGGCAAGCAACGATGACAACGGGGAACCAGATGTTATAATGGCTTGTGCCGGCGATATTCCAACCCTCGAAACTTTGGCTGCAGTTGATTTATTAAGACAATATTTCCCAAAGCTGAAGGCAAGAGTAATTAATATTGTGGATTTAATGACACTTCAGCCAAGCAGCGAACATCCACACGGTTTGAGCGACAAGGAATTTAATTTACTATTTACCGAAGATAAGCCGATCATATTTGCTTTTCACGGTTATCCGTGGCTTATACATCGTTTAACTTACCGCAGAAAAAATCATAAAAATTTGCACGTCCGCGGCTATAAAGAAGAAGGCACAACAACAACGCCGTTCGATATGGTAGTGTTAAACCAGCTCGATCGTTTCCATCTTGTAAGCGATGTGATTGACCGCGTGCCGGGTTTGGGTGGACACGCTGCGTATGTAAAACAAACCTTGCGCGATAAACTTCTGGACCATAAAAGTTACATTGAAAAATACGGAGAAGATATGCCCGAAGTTAGAAATTGGAAATGGAACGGCAGCAAAGCATCAAAAAAATAATTTGACCCAAAAAATTAATTAGAAATGTCCCGACAGACATAGTCGGGACTAATGAAAATTTTGGGTTTAATAATGCAGCCTACTCAAAAGAGAATTAAATTTATATTATGGCAAAGAGAGCTGCTTACAGTCAGTTAGAAAATAAGAATATTACTTTGCTATTAAGTTCTAAAACTAAGCACCGCCCATTGTTTTTGTGTAGAGTGAGTGAGTTATAGGTGGATTACGTGGTAAAACATCTCAATTTTTGAACCGGCAGTCTCTCGTTTTCGTCTACTTAGTTACAATTTTTTAAATAGGGGAAAAAATGGAACAAAGAGAATTTACTCAGAAATTATTAGCACTTGGAGTTTGTCCATTTGTATTAGCAAGCTTTACGTGCAGTGAAACGCCGGCAGCTCCGATGGATGATAACAAGAAATTACTCCAATTAAAGATGGAAAAAGAATTTGTTGAAAATTGGCTGGCAGATCTTCTCGACTCTATGGATAAGTTATTAGACCATGATACACAAGTAAAGCTTATAGAAAATTGCGGACGTGCTTGTTACAACAGATTTCAATTCAAAAAAGATATTGCTGCAAAAGGGAGCGGTAACGTAGATAAGTTGATTGAAGCTTATTCACAGAATTTTGAAATCTGGAAAGATGGAGAAAACGTTCACATTAGGTACGGCAAGAAATCACCGGGATGTTACTGCCCGGCGGCAAAATACCGGGAGCCAAAAACAAACGACCTCCATTGCGAGTGTACCCGTACAACACATCAAACAATTTTTGAAACGGCGCTTGGTAAACCGTTTAAAGTCGATATTGCAGAAACGGTTAGAAGAGGAGGTCAAACTTGTCATTTTATTGTTCATCTAACTTAGCGAATGGGTATTATTATTCGGGGGATTAATTCGAAAGTTGTGTCAGCCCTATTCCTTCACATATCATACACTCCTAATTGAATTATTTAATCCATCGGAGTAAATTAATTGAGACAATAAAATTATATCGACAAGCTATGGAGTAATTATGTCCAAATTCAAGTATGTAATTAAAAGAACCGGCGCAGTAGTTCCTTTCAACGCTGAAAGAATTGCAAATGTAATTTATCGGGCGGCGGTTTCTGTTGGCGGAAGAGATAAAGAAAAAGCTGCTGAACTTGCAAAACAGGTTATTGAGATAATGGAAGAAAAATTTGAAGACGGCTACAAACCGCACGTGGAAGAGATTCAAGATATAGTTGAAAAGGTATTGATAGAAAACGGGCACGCAAAAGTTGCAAAAGAATTTATATTATATAGAGAAGAAGCTGCGAGGCGGCGGAAAGAAGATTCGCGCCACTTTTCGAAACCAAATGAGGTTATTCCATGGAAAAAAGTTTGGCGCTCGTTAGACTGGGCTGTTTCTCACAATCTTCATACCGTTGAAACAACTAACGAAAGAATTCGAAAAGGGGAGTTTCCTCATATCGTTCATGAAGCAGAATCATTTTACGAAACTCAACTTGATACGGCTGCAGAACTTATAAAAGAAAGAAGTGCCAAACTCAAAATGGTAATGGTAAGCGGACCCTCATCATCTGGCAAAACAACTACTACACTTAAACTTGAACAGCGCTTAAATAAAATGGGTATGAAATTCGTTCCATTAATTGTGGATAATTACTTTTTTGACCTTGAACTACATCCTAAAGATGAATTTGGCGATTACGATTTTGAGACTCCCCAGGCGCTTGATCTTGAAATGATTAACGATCACTTAAAACGTCTTGCAGATGGAGAAAAAGTAAAAATTCCTTATTACGATTTTAAAACCGGCAAAAGATTTCCTGATAGAACATCTCTCCAATTACACGAAGGAGAGGTATTATTAATTGATAGCTTGCATGGATTGTTTCCTCTATTCAGCAAAGAAATTCCTACAGAACAAAAATTCAAATTGTACCTCGAGCCGCTGCTTCAAATGAAAATGCCGGACGGGCAATACATTCGATGGACCGACCTGAGATTAATAAGAAGGATGCTGCGAGACTCCGTTCACCGAGCTTACAATCCCGAACAAACTCTTTTACACTGGCATTATGTTCGTTCTTCAGAAAAAAGAAATATTCTGCCTTACTGTAATACGGCAGATTATATTATTAACACATCGATGCCGTACGAAGTGCCTATTTACAGACCCAAACTACTAGAACACTTTAAAGAATGGGAAGAAAAATACAACGGAGATCCGTTGAGGGAAGATGCTTATACAAGAGCTGCGCGGGTAAGAAAAATGCTCGATGTTATTGAGCCGGTTGAGGACGATTCGCCTATTCCGGATGACTCGCTGCTGCGCGAATTTATCGGCGGCAGTACTCTCAATTATCATTAATAACATTTTTCTTTTATTTACTAACATTTGCTTTGTAAGAGACACGGATGAAAATTCTCTTTATCGGCGGAACCGGACTTATCAGTTCTTCTTGTTCCAAATTGTGTGTTGAAAGAAATTACGAACTATATCTGCTTAACAGAGCTAAGTCGTTTAGAGCTCCTCCTTCAAAAGCTAAAATTCTTACGGCAGATATTGGCGATATTAATTCTGTACAAAATGTTTTAGCAGGTCATCAATTCGATTCTGTTGTTAACTGGATTGCATTTAATGAAAGCGATGTTAAACGCGACTGTATGCTTTTCAAAGGTAAAACAAAGCAATATATTTTTATAAGCACTGCATCGGCTTATCATAAACCGCCTATAAAACTTCCGTTAACCGAAGATGTTCCGCTTGTAAATCCATTCTGGAAATATTCCAGCGCAAAAATTGATTGCGAAAATTATTTAATGGATAAGTTCAACAAAGAAAATTTTCCGGTAACTATCTGCCGTCCTTCACATACGTACGACAAAACAAAACCGGCATTACGAACCGGTTACTTGCCATTTCACAGAATGAAGAACGACAAAAAAATTATTATTCCAGGCGATGGAAATACTTTATGGACTTTAACACACGCAGAAGATTTTGCCAAAGGATTTATCGGGCTGATCGGTAATCCGGAAACGATTGGAGAAGCTTATCATATTACATCCGACAAAACATACACATGGAATCAAATAGCAGAAATCTTAGCAAGCAAATCCGGGTATGAGTTAAAGTCGATCCACATTCCTTATGATTTCATTGCACAGCACGATAAAGACTGGGGCGCTGAATTATATGGAGATAAAGCTTACGATACTTATTTCGACAATTCGAAAATCAAAAAAATAGTACCCGGTTTCAACGCAAATATTCCGCTCGAATCCGGCGCCGAAGAAATTGCAGAATGGTATTCCCGTCAATCGAATCAAATTGTAGACGAATACTTAGATAATATTATGGACAAGATCATTCACAACTACGAAAACCACATAAAGGAGAACAAACAATGACAGGCAAGAAAATCTTAATTCTCCTGCTGATTTATGCTTCTTTTATTTTCGCACAAAATCAAATTCCCCCGGTAACTTTAAATAGAACCGCGGTTCATAAATTAACATCATCTTATAACAACGCGGCTTATCCTATCTTTGTATCTCTTCCTTCCAGCTACAATTCATCCGATCAGAACTATCCTGTTGTTTATATGCTGGATGCATATTCCTCTTTTGGAATTGTAACCCAAACAGCAAAACTTCTTGCATTCAATAACGAATTGCCGGAATTAATTATTGTTGGAATTTCATCCGAGGGTGGTTCCAAAGAATTTATTTACAACCGCGCCAGAGATTATACTCCTACTTACATACCGGTAGAAAATCTGCCGGAGAATTCAAGATTAATGCTGCCCGCTTCTGGTGGTGCCGCCAAATTTTTAGATTTTATCGAAAAAGAATTAATTCCCTACATTGAATCAGAATATAAAATCAAAAAAGGCGATAGAACTCTAATTGGTCATTCGCTCGGAGGATTATTTGCTGCCTTCGCATTATTCGAAAATCCAAACGTGTTTCAGCGTTATGTAATGATTAGTCCCGCACTCTTCTGGGATAACAATTATATACTAAAACAGGAAGTAAATTTTTATGAACGCGAAAAATCATTGAGCGCAATAATTTATACTTCTGTTGGATCGCTTGAATCAAATCTATTTGTAGAGACATGGAAAAATTTTACCGGCGCATTAACACGGCACAATTACGCCGGTCTTAAATTAATTGCAGAAATTGCAGAGAACGAAACTCATTACACCATAATTCCGCATCTTGTTACACGTGGTTTAATTTCGGTTTTCAAACATTAGTTTACGGATTATTGCTGCTTACTTTCTCTCTATCTTAGTTAAAATAAAATTGATAGATTTAATTAGACAAAAACGGGCTGCAAATGAAAAAGAAAATATTACTTTTTTTTATTACTCTCTTCGTGGTAAGCTGCGAAGATAATCCGCTGGAAAGTTTTTCGGGTAAAGCGTCGGAAGAATTTCAGAAGTGGAAATCTCTTGGTATAACAAGCTACACCATTACTCAAAAACGGCTGGCAAATTTTTCCGGCTCAGAGGATTATGTTAAAATTTACGTCCGTAATAATACTATAACAGACATTCGAGACACCAGCGGAACAGCATCTATTGCAAGCGACAAGTGGATATGGTATAAATCAGTTAACCAGCTTTTCGAAATTCTGATTGATGTAAAGAATACGAGACCAAGTTCTTACGAAGTTCTCTATCGCTGGGACCCGGAACGGCAAAATCGTCTGAAGCATACAATATTATTTCGGCTGAACTTATCCCCGACAAATAGAATCAATACAAATTTAATAAGGAAGGCAAATGCAATTAGTAGAACTGATCGGATACTCCGCATCGGTGCTTGTCGCTGTTTCATTAATGATGAGTTCTATTGTTAAACTGCGGATAATAAATTTATTTGGTGCAGCAATTTTTTCAACCTACGGTTTTCTAATCGGCTCTTACCCTGTTGGAATTTTAAACGGATTTATAACGCTGGTTGATATTTATTACCTCTCAGAAATTTTTTTTAAGAAGGGAAATGAATATTTCCGCGTATTAGAAGTAAACGCAACCTCAGAATACCTGAAGTATTTCCTCAATTATTATGAGAAGGATATAAAAAAATTTATTCCTTCGTTTTCCTTTAAGCCGTGCGAAAGCTGCCATGTAATGTTCGTGTTAAGAAACGCTGTACCGGCTGGATTAGTAATCTCTGAATATTCTTACGATGATTCGATCCGCATCCGGCTCGATTATGCAATTCCCGGTTACCGCGATTTTAAGATGGGCAAATACGTCTTTAACGAAATATTCAAACACAAGAAAGTAAAAAATATTTACACCGATCCGGGGAATGAGAAGCATGAATCTTATCTAAAAAAAATTGGATTTGAAAAAACAGAATTAAACGGAAACACAATCTATCATTTAAAAATAAATTAAGATGGGCAAAATTATTTTTGAAGCATGTGTAGGTTCGGTTAATTCAGCTGTTATAGCCGGAACAGCTGGTGCAGACAGAATTGAGCTTTGTTCTGCTTTGGATATAGGCGGTTTAACACCAAGCTATGGATTAATTAAAGTTACTATTGAACGGTTAACTATTCCAGTTAATGTTCTTATACGTCCACGCAGCGGAGACTTTATTTATTCCAGAGAAGAGTTCGCTGTAATGAAACGGGATATTTTGTTCTGCCGGGATCTGAACGTAAACGGTATTGTTGTTGGAATATTAAATGCCGACGGGACAATTGATAAAGAGCGCATATCTGATCTAATAGATTTAGCCCGACCTATGAGCCTTACTTTTCATAGAGCGTTTGACTTTACATCCGATCCGTTCAAGGCATTGGATACATTAATTGAATTAGAAGCCGATAGAATTCTTACAAGCGGTCTGCAGATTAATGCTTACTCAGGCATCGATATGATTAAGAAATTGGTTGATTATGCAAAAGAAAGAATAATTATTATTCCGGGCGGAGGTATAAATGAAAATAATGTAAGAGAGATTGTTGCAAAAACAGGCGTTAAAGAGATTCATGCCTCGGCAAGAGAAAAATTACAGAGCAAGACTAATTATAAAATCCCTAATATTACTTTAGCTGGTTCAGGTGATGACGATCAGTTCCCAATTAAAATCCTCTCTGCAGTTAGAGTCCGAAAAATTATTGCTGCTATGGAAAAATAAATTATGTCCATTCAGTTAGAGATTTTATACGAAGATTACAATATTATTGCTGTAAACAAACCCGAAGGAATCTCTTCTATTTCAGAAAATGACTTACATCTTCCTACAATTCACTCAATACTTCAAAACAAATATTCACAGAAAATTTATGTCGTTCATAGAATTGATAAAGAAGTAAGCGGCATAATTTTGTTCGCCAAGGATTCCCTAACACATAAATATCTGAATAGTCTGTTTGCAACGCGGGCAATCAAAAAAAATTATACTGCACTTGTTCATGGAGTAATTTTAGAAGAGCGTGGTAGAATTGATAAACCGATCCGCGAATTCGGTTCGGGCAGAATGGGTGTTGATGAAAAAAACGGCAAACGAAGTATTACAGATTTTAAAGTGCTAAAAAGATTTAACGACTTTACTCTTCTAGATGTCTCAATTATAACAGGCAGAAGGCATCAGATTCGTGTTCACCTTTATTCAATTGGTCATCCGGTTGCCGGCGACCTGCTCTACGGCAACAAAAACATACAAAGCCGGATTCCACGGTTGATGCTTCATGCAAGCAATATCGAATTCAAGCTTCAGAACAATAAAAATGTTCTGATCAGCTCACTGTTGCCGGATACCTTTCAGAAATTTATAGACGTGTTACACTAACTTCTCTTATCATCTCCCCTAATTTATAACGCAATTATTCGTTCAAGGGCGGGCTGTCGCGGGCAATTACCTCAAGCGATTTACTCAAACATTCGATTTCAATCGGCGTACTTCCGGTTAGCTGACCATCGGGCGTTAAAAGTTTTAGCGGTTCTGTTTCTATTTTTATTTTCTTAGCTCTAAAGCACTCAACCTCTTTCATGTTTACGTGTTCGCCGGTAAAAATTCTGGGCAGGCATTGAAGCAACCGCGTTCTCGAAAGTTTATTTAAAAGTGTAACATCGAGGAAACCATCGTCAATAGAAGCTAAAGGAGCCATTAAAAAATCTTTTCCGGTATAGCGCGAATTAGAAATTTCAACAAATACATTTTCTCTATGCAATACCTTACCATCAATTTCTATTTTAAGTGAATAAGATTTTAAAGAAATCATTCTGTGCAAGACTCCAAATATGTAAGACAAATGTCCGAATGACCTAAGCTTGAACGCTGTTCTTGCTACATCGGTAACAAACCCGAGTCCCAGAATGTTGATAAAATGAAATTGATCCTTATTGGTTTTGCAGAGCGCAACATCAACCCTTTTTGTTTTATTGAAGTAGATGTAATCGATAGCATCGCTCCATAAATGCGGATAAAAATCGAGGTCGCGTGCAAATGCATTGCCTCTGCCAACCGGGATTACGCTAACAGGAATTCTTTTTGATGATTGATTCGCGAAGTATCCGTTTACAGCTTCGAATAACGATCCGTCGCCCCCCGAAACAGCGAGCACATCATAATCATTAAAATTGAGGTTCTTAACTATTTCGGTTCCGTGTCCCGCGTGTTCTGTTTGAACTGCTTCATGATCAAGACTATTGAATTCAAATTCCTTGTTAATCTTATGAAATAGCCGGGAGCCGTTTCCATTTCCCGAGACGGGATTGTTGAGGTGAAAAATTTTCATTCTACCTTTTCGAGTTTTGGTTGAACAACATAAACCGCCGGTCTTTTAGAATCAACTATTATTTCTGCTGCTGTTAACTGAGATTTTGTAATATTACCTGACTTGAAAAAAACTAAACGATCGATTTGCAGAAAATCGAAAGATCGTCATGACAACAGCTTTAGATCACTATTCTGTAAACAACAACCGGCTCATCAATCCATATAGCATCAATATTTTCAACATAGTCTAAACTCCGTGTTAGGAATTTATTTCTCGTCAGCCGTCTTGGTTGAATAATCAGATTCCGGCACACAGATTAGTTCATGCGCTTTTTCTTTGCTGTTTACTAAAATAATTCAACTACTCGGTATAATGCATTATCACTTTGCTAATATGTTCCTCGCAGACTTTACAAAACGGTTTAGCTCCCTTTGTAAACATTATGCAATCGAGCATAGAGCGGTACATTCCTTTTGCATTGTACCCAGCGCCTTCGAACGCTCCTACTTTGCCAGCAAATTTTGATGCCTTCAAATATCTATCAACTTCTTGGCTTCTTGCTCTATCTTTTATATCATATTCATCCTGAGTAGCTTTTACTTTTTCAATTGGTTCTTTATTTCGTTTCATCCCGGCAATTCTGCTGTTCATTTCTCTTCTAACTTTCTGCCATTCAAAATCAGTTTTATCAAATTCTTCTTTTTCCCATGGAGTAGGAATTTCTATACCGTGCGATAAAACATTTTTCCACTTCAAATTATTTTTATCATACAATCGTGTAATATTCGGTTCAACCGGTTCAATTCCTACAGGGTACATATCGTTGTATGCTGTTTCAGAAGTGTAGTATTCATCAGCGAGCCCGGCAAAAGAATGACCGAACTCGTGCAGAAGCAAATAATCGCAGAACTGGTTGTCTGCAACGAATGTGCAGTACGTGTCATACAATCCTCCGCCGCCGTAGCGTGAGCCGTTCACCATAATAAGGATAGCATCATAGGGAACATGTGCAGCAAGTTTACGCAATGTTTTGTTCTCTTCAGTCAATATATACCTTTCCGATCCCATTGTGTAGTATGTAGTATTTAAGACCGTGTTCTTATAAACATTTGCTCCGGGCTCATCAATTCCGCTATCCATTGAAGCTTTATAAACACCATAGATGTTGAATTTATCTTTATGTTTTTTGAACGGTTCCTGAGCCAGCAATACTTTGGTGAATCTTTTTAAGTCATGTTCAAATTTTTTGAATTCGCCGGCTGAGTAGCCATCGCCAATTATTACGACATCAACTTTGTTGTGTGGATTACCGGACTTATAACTTTCAATAGCAGTTACCGATACATCTATCACAGGATCTTTAATTATGTACAAATCCGAAGGATCAATTACGGTGGAGAATACTTCATTTAGAATATTCTTCTTGCCGCGTTTTTCAATTACAAATTTTATTTTGTTTTTTGGATAAGGGATTATTGCACTCTCATGAAAAGTCCTTTTAATTCCTTTTGAAGCTTCGTCAGTCATTTGATATTCTTTGAAGTAGCTGTCGAATCCCTTAGAGTAGATAAGATTTTCCGAATTCAAATCGTAAATTTTGTAATAGTATGCACCGTTGTTAAAATTATCTATCAGATGTTTGGTGCTTCCCGCCCAGGTTCCGTACTTATAAATAAAATCGATCGTAATTATTTCAGTTGATGAGTCTCCAATATGAAAATAGTCTATCCGCATTGTTTTATCATCGAAGAAGTCATTGAAACTAACCATCTGCGCTTTAACAAGCAGGGGGATGAGTAGGAGCGTTAAAATTATTTTAGTCTTCATAGTTCTCTCAGCTTTATTGTGACATAAAAATAACAAATGATCAGATGATCTGCCCGAATGAATTTATTTTGCCTATGCAAAGAGCAGTATAAATATTTATCTTAGCAAAGTTAATTAACTGTGTGTAAATGAAAATTTTTGTTAAAACAGTATTTATTTTCTTAATAATTATCTCCGTTACTTTTGCGCAGGATAGCCGCGGCTTTATGATCGGACGGCTGAAATATAACGGCGGAGGCGATTGGTATAATGACCCATCGGCAGAAATAAATCTGCTACGATTTGTTGCCCAGAATACAAATATTAAAACAAATCCTAAATATGAATTTGTGGATCTTGCCAGCGGAAATATTTTTGCTTACCCATTTTTATTTATGACCGGACACGGCAACATTGTGTTCTCGGAATCAGACTCTAAGAAGTTAAGGACATATCTTGAAAACGGCGGATTTCTTTATGTTGATGATGATTACGGACTCGATAAAGCTTTCCGGCGCGAAATCAAAAAAGTTTTTCCGGATAAGGAGCTTATAGAGCTTCCATTCGATTACGGATTATATAATTGTATGTATGATTTCAGGAATGGTCCGCCAAAAACACATGAGCATGATAACAAACCACCGCAAGGATTTGGTATTTTTATTGACGGACGGCTGCGTGTTTATTATACGTTTGAAACTAATCCAAGCGACGGATGGGCGGATCCAGATGTTCATAAAGTCCCTCCGCAAAAAAGAGAAGAAGCACTAAAATTTGGAACCAACATTATTGTCTGGACTCTTAGCAATTAATTTTAACTTTATGATAAACGAATACCTGAACGAAATAAAAAGAAAACTGACCAAAGTTGAATCTTTAGAGAACCGCAGGAACGCTCTTTCCGGCTTATCTCTGTTTATGATAGCGGTTTCTATTAGTTTTGTTTTAGTTTGTATTCTGGAATCATTATTCGGGTTCAGTTCTATAGTTAGGACAATTTTTTTCTACGGATTAATTTTTACTACTGTTATTCAGTTAACTTATTTTGTTTTTGTGCCGCTTGTTAGATCATTCTTTCTTTTTTCTAAACCGGATTTACGTTCGGCTTCGGAGAAAGTAGGGCGCTCTTTTAATGAAATTAAAGACGAACTTCTGAATGCAATCGAAATACTTACCCAAAATTCCCGCGGGTATTCAACGGAATTAATAAATGAAGCATTTAAGAGAATCTACGTAAGAACAAAAACGATTGATTTTAATAAGTCAATCGATTTTTCAGAGTCGATAAAAAAACTGAAGATCGGCTTGGCTGCAATAATTGTTTTGGCTGTTCTGATATTAATTGTACCGGTATTTTCGGCTTCAGCAGTGCGGTTGATCAATTACAACAAAGATTTTACGCCCCCTCAAAAATTTACGCTTAATGTTCTCCCCGGCAATAAAGAGATTACCAAAGGTGAAACCATTACAATTATCGTTTCTGCATCGGGCGAAATCCCTTCATTAATCTCTTTGCTAACTAAAAGAGAAGACCAAACAGAATTTGATGAGATTACGCTCGAACCAGACTCGTCCGGAAATTTTGGATACCTTATTGCAGATATAAAAAATTCATTTGTTTACTTTGCATCAGCAGAAGGGATTGAAAGCGGGCAATTCAAAATATCCGTTATTAACCGTCCAGTAATTACTCAACTGGATATAACTGTTATTCCACCGGCATATTCAAAATTACCCAACATGGTTCAACGCGACAACGGAAATATTTCGGCTCTGCACGGTTCCAAAGTACTTATTAATGTTTTATCTTCGCGCAAACTATCCGATGCCTCTATTTCATTCAACAATGGCTCTATACCCAAAATGCTTGTCAACGACATTAGCGCCGCATATCAATTCTCTATAAAAAATTCGTTGAATTATTTTATTAACATAATCGATGAGCACGGTATTTCCAGCATTCACCCAGTTACTTACTCAATCCATAAAATAGACGACAGCAATCCGTCAATTGAGGTTATCAATCCAAAAGAAAATATTAAACTTGGAACGGATGGAAAAATATCAATTGCAGCAAAAATTGCTGATGATTACGGACTTACTTCCTTAACTCTTAATTACAGGTTAACAGCTTCAAAATACCGTTCTTCGGAGCAGGACAATACTCAAATTTCAATTCCAATAAAGAAAGAATCGATTGAAGATGAAATTTATTATGTATGGGATCTGGTACCGTTATATTTAGCCGAGGGCGAAGCTCTCGCTTTCTATCTTGAAGTAACAGATAATGATATTATCTCCGGACCTAAATCAACAAGATCGCAAACATTTTCAGTTTTTGTCCCTTCGCTGGATGAGCTATACAATCTTGCAGATAATCAACATCAGGAAGCAGCGGAAGAGCTTAAGGAAACATTGAAAGACGCAGAGAAATTAAGTGCTGAGTTGAACAAAATAAGTAACGATCTAAAACAAAATTCCAAAGAGATTAACTGGCAGGAGAAAGAAAGAATTGAACGGGCTTCAAAAAAATTCAGCGATTTAATGCAAAAGACCGAAGAAGCCGCAAAAAAACTTGACGCTTTGCAAAGAGATCTTTTACAGAACAATCTGCTTTCCGAAGAAACATTACAAAAATATAATGAACTACAAAATCTTCTGGAACAACTTAACAGCGAAGAATTGATGAATGCATTCAAACGGATGCAAGAAGCTATGCAGAATATGCTGCGCGATAATGTTCAAATATCCCTTGAAGACCTTAAAGCAAACGAGGAATATTTCAGAAAAAGTTTAGAGCGAACACTGAATCTATTAAAGCGGATACAGGTAGAAATGAAAATTGACGAGCTGATTAAACGCATTGAGGATGTTTCGCAGAAAGTTGAAGACTTGCTGAGCAAAACAGAGCAAACAAATCTGAACGACAAGAATAAACGCGAGGAACTATTGAAGCGACAAGATGATTTGTTGAAAGACATCGCGAATATGAAAGAGGAAATGGAAACTCTTAACGAGAAGATGAGCGAATTGACCGATATGCCCAAGGGAGAAATGGAAAAGCTTCTTGAAGAATTTGAGAAGCAAAATAATGAAGAACTTTCTGAAGAGATTCTAAACGATCTTAAACAGTTTCAGAAAATGGAAGCAATTAAATCTCAGAAGCAGCTCTCTCAAAATTTGAAACAGACAAAAAGCAGCATTCAAAATCTGCAATCGGCTCTTCAGCAAATCAGTCAAATGAAAACACTTTATGAGATGATGAAAATACTGGACGACCTGCTTACATTATCCCGAATGCAAGAAAATCTTAAGAATAGTACTAACAATCTTTCCCCGCAATCATCCGTGTTGAATAAAAATTCACGAGAGCAGAGCGAACTTCAAAATAACCTGAGCAGAGTATTGCAGAAAATGTCGGCTTTGTCTCAAAAGACGTTTGCAATAACACCAGAAATGGGTCGTTCGCTTGGCAAAGCTTATTCGGAAATGCAGCAATCAATAACGTGGATGCAGAATGGAAATCCGGCATATTCTTCGCAGCGGCAGACCGAAGCAATGCGAAACCTGAACGAGGCAGCAAGCTTAATTAAGGGCGGAATAGATCAGATGATGAGCGGCGGACAGGGCGGCGGTATGATGGGGCTTATGCAGCAGCTTCAACAATTATCCCGCCAGCAGATGGATCTAAATAAGTTAACACAAATGCTTAACCAGGGAAGAATGACACAAGAAATGATGGCGCAAATTCAGAGAATTGCTCAGCAGCAGGAAATTATTAGAAAATCCCTGGAACAATTGAACCGCGAATCTAAGGAAGCAGGACATTCTAAACGGCTGGCTTCCAATCTTGAAAAAATCTTAGGCGAAATGAATGAAGTTGTTTCTAATTTACAGTCGCAAAAACTTGATGAGGATATAGTTAGACAACAGGAAAGAATTTTATCAAAGCTATTAGAAGCACAACGTTCTATAAATGAAAGGGATTTTGAAAATGAACGCCGCTCCAAACTCGGCAAAGAATTTGTCCGTTCTTCGCCTCCTGAATTAATTCTTTATACAGAAGAAGGCAAGAACAAAATTAGAGACGAGCTTCTTAAAGCCATACGCGAGGGCTATAAAAAGGATTACGAAGAAATTATTAGAAATTACTTCCACTCCATTGAAAAAGAAAAAAATAAGTAATTCTTATAATTTCTTATTAACGACTTGAGAAGACAAAAATTCTGAACTAACTTTGAAAAAAAAGCAATTCAAGAATTGAAAATTACACCTGCAGCTAAAAAGGGTGTATGCAACTATTATCCCAAAAATGTTGTTTCAAAAATTAAAGCGGTGTTGTTTAGTGATGAATTTGATCGGTGACGGATTTAATAGAAGAGGATTCGGTTCATATCTATAAAATTATTTGTGTAAAAAAAATATTTTTTACTTGACATTTACCCCCCCCCCGTATATTAAAACTAAAATATTGAACCGATAACCACCCACAACTATACTATGTCTATTAAAAAAATATTTTACTCAAAATACACAATAATAAAACAATACGACCAGGCGGATTGTGGGCCAGCATGTCTGCTGTCAGTTCTTAAATATTATAATGGCAACACATCTCTTGTCCATTTGCGCGAAATGATGAATACCTCTGTTAATGGTTCAACTATGCTCGATCTTGTAAACACTGCAAAGAAAATCGGCTTTAATGCTTCTGGTGCATCAGGCGAATATGAAGATTTAATGAAAGAACAACTTCCTTGTATTGCACATGTAATTATAGATAATCAATTACAGCATTTTGTAGTTGTTTATAAAATCAACGCGAAAGAAGTTTTAATTGGCGATCCTGCCAAAGGATTATATAAACTTTCGAAAGAAAAATTTTTGGAAATATGGAAAACCAAATCGGCAGTTCTTCTTAAACCGGAAAAAGAATTATTGAATGAAGAAACAATAACCTGGTTCAAATGGATTATGCAGTATATCAAGAAAGATAATATCTGGATTATCCAGTCAATCTTTCTTGGTATTATATACACACTCCTCGGTTTGTTGACTTCTGTCTTTATTCAAAAATTGATTGATAAATATATACCGGAAAAAAATATTAATTGGATTTATTACACCGGTATATTTCTATTCATTTTGCTAATGATACGCTCTTTCTCTGGATACATCCGCGACCGCTTTCTTATCATTCTGAATAAGCGGTTAAACATAAATATCACCGGGGATTTTTTTCAACATCTTTTCAATTTGCCAAAAAAATTTTTTGATACACGAAAACGGGGAGACATAACAGCTCGAATTCATGATGCTATGAGAATTCAGCAAGCCGTACTTCAAATTGGGGGAATGACAATTATTGATCTCTTGATGATTGTCGGCTCGCTGGCACTTTTATTTTATTTCTCAACTTTAATGGCTTTGATGGCGCTTATAGTTTTTCCTATTTATGGAACACTTTTATTATTGAGTACAAACAAACTCAAGATTCAGCAAAATAACGTTATGAAAGGTTACGCGCAGGTTGAATCAACTTACATTGATACCATTGGAGGAGTTGATGAGATAAAAAGTTTTAACACTTCCTCTTTCTTTGCCGGCTACAATAAAATATTTTACAGTGCTTTTCAACAAAGCACACAAGAACTAGGATTTACTCAAGCACGTTTAAGTCTATTTGCGGAAATCTCAGCAGCTTCAATAACAATTGGTATGCTTCTATTTGGAGCTGTATGGATTACAAGCGGAAAATTACTGCTTGGAGAAATGATGGCTGCTTACTCGCTGGCAGCCGGTATTTTGCCTTCAATTAACAGATTGATAGGCGCAAACATTTCTCTACAGAGTGCAAATGTTGCTGCTGAGCGGTTAATGGATATGCTCTTAGTTGAAAAAGAAATAAACAGATCAAAAAATAAATTTGAGCTGAAGAATAAAATTACAATTGAAGATGCCGGCTTCTCATGGAACGGACGCAGCTTTTTATTCAATAATATTAACATAGAAATTCCGGTTGGAAGAATTACTTCGCTTTGGGGTCCAAGCGGTGCAGGTAAAAGTACCATTGTTCTGCTTTTGGAAAAAAAATATCATCTTACTTCCGGTAATATAAAAATAGACGGGAATGATGCCGGTTTTTTTGATCTTGAACACTACAGGAAAAATATTGGAGTCCTTCCCCAGCAAATAAAAATATTCAACGGTACTCTTGCAGATAACATTTTGGTTGGAAGACAAATTGACGATGTTAATGTTTTACTGAAAGTAATCTATGAATTAGAACTCGGTTATTTCCTCGAACGGTTCGAACACGGATTATATACTTTGCTTGGTGAAAACGGAAGAAAACTTTCCGGCGGTGAAATGCAGATGCTTGCACTTATTAGAGCGTTATTAGATAAACCCAAACTGCTTGTTATTGATGAAGGATTGAGCGGTGCTGATTTTGAAATTGAAGAGATGATTTATGAAAAAATCAGAGAATACTCAAAAGAAAATGCAGTTTTCTTGATTACACATAACTTGACCAATCTTGCTAAGAGCGATTACTTATACATTATGAGAAACGGTAGAATTGAAGAAGAAGGGAAACCGGAAGTACTATTGAAGAATGGAAGTTCATTCGGCTTGATATGGAGGCGGCAAAATATTTCCTTATTTGAAAAAGGAATACTTACAAATGGATAATGAAGTAGAGTTCGCCCTAAATAATGGGCAAAGCGTTAAAAAGCAATACTTGTGGGCATCTCTAAAAACTATTTTTAGGTAAATAGAACGCTGATAAACACAGACTTGTCCGCCGTTCTATGGCGGATAAAACTGATTTCCGCAGATTGCATTTGAGGTTTTTAGAGACGCCATTGTTTTTTTATAATGGAGTAACAGCAAATGTCTGAAACTATTGTTGTAAGAAGTAGCGATAAGGAAGAATTCTCCATCAAAAATTGGCATATCTTCTTTTTCATAACGTTCCTCTATTTAATTATTACATTAATTAACGACCGCTTTATAATGACAAGGGAGATATATGGTTTGATGCTTGCAGATCAAATAGAAAGCAATAGAATTGATGATTACTACGAAATGCTTAAACGATTTTCTGTTTATACTTACTTAGCTCTGCCAATAATTGTCTGGTTAAAAATTACTTTTATTGCATTGCTGCTGCAAACACCGATGATGCTGAAGGGTATTGAAGTTAGTTTTAAAGAAACTTTCAGAATATCCGTTTTAGCGAATATATCTTATATTTTACTCGGTTTGGTTAAACTGGTAATTCTATTTTTAACTCCAACATCAGATTATACTTCCGCGTTATTAAACTCTATCCCCGGTTCAATTACAAATTTTATTTCAAGGGAATCTTATTCACCAATAGCATATAGTTTTCTGAGCAGCATAAATATTTATGAAGTACTATGGATTACAATTGTTTTCTACGGATTAGCAAAATTAAAAAAGATGGATAGAACAGATTCTTTTATCCTCGCCTTCAGTATATGGCTGGGACTAACATTATTCCAGTTTAGTTTGGTGCTTTATTTTAACAAGGCATAAGAAATGAGAATTATAGAAATCGTTATCGGATTATTCTTTATAGTTTCTGCGGTAACTAAGCTTATAGATTTCCCGGGTACAATTAGTTTTTTCATTTCGATTTCCGGTTTGGATTTTGCGCTTGTTAAAACCGGGCTTATTGTTTTATCGTTGTTGGAAATATCTATTGGAGTAAGTTTTCTGATTAATACCTGGGGTAAACAGATAATATTTTTTTCAACAATTTGTCTGCTTAGTTTTTTCATCGTGCTAAACATATATTTCTTTTTCAAAGGATATACTAACTGTGGATGCTTTGGGACTCAGTTTACCAGCACTCCCTTAGCAAGTCTTCTTAAGAACATAATTATCTGTTCGTATCTGCTCTATGCAAAGTATTCATGTAAAAAAATAAATCTTGCTGCTCAATGAATAAGAAAATTAAAATCTTGTTAATGATAGTGTTTATTGCTGGAGTAACTGTTATTGCCGTTTTGTTCGGCTTGCAAGAAGAAGTTTTGCCGGTTGGTTCAAAACTGCCAGAGATAAATCTAAGTTCATTAAATGGGAAATTTGAAATTAATACATCCAATAAACCTTTGATGATTATGTTCTTTGAACCGGACTGCCCCCATTGTGAATATGAATTTGAAGTTATGAACAAAAGAATAGACCAACTGAATAACATTAACATTTACTTTGTAACAACGGACAAGAAATATATTCAAGACAGTTTCTTCAGTAAATGGAATAATCTTGCT
>DYHC01000001.1:0-9125 GCA_020724325.1 Melioribacter roseus | reverse complement strand
GCTAACAAAAACAGTGTTGTTTTTGCTTACATAGATGAGAAAGAATTCAAAGAAAAAATTGGTATTAACATAACACCGGTATTTCTCTTTTATAGCAGCACTGGCGTGTTAGAAGATAAAATTTTAGGCGAAACAAAGTTTGATCGGCTTCTGCAGTCGATCAAAAAAGCTGGTGGTGCGCAACATCAGCAAAGCGGCTTAAATTAATTTTTCCCTTTTATAAGCCTATGGCTTATTGCCGCAAGGGAATAACATTATTAATTTTAACGGAGGTTAAAATGAAAGAACTAAATGCAGAACAAATGCAGCAAATTGATGGTGGTGGTTGGCTCGACTGGGTAAGCTGTGGTCTCTCTATAGTAGGGGTAGTTGGTTCCGCCATGGCTGTTAATTCACCAGCAGCAGTTGCGGCAATTTGGTTCCTAAGGGCTTCAGTTATCAGCGCTGAAATTAGCTGTGGCGCTGCGATATTTGGTTAATTTGTTAACTTATTTACTAACGAGATAGCGGGAAAATCACCATTTCTGCTATCTCATTTTCTAAATAATGAAAATGACTAAGATATTATATCTAATAACCTTAAATACAAAATTAAGTTTAAGGGATCAATTTAAAAAGATTCACTACGTATACTTTGTATTTATACTGTTCATTGCGTTGTCAAATTCAATGTTAGCCTGGTATATAGTTAAGCATAAATTCGATTTGGTAAATCTATCGGTACTATTTATAGTAATACTTTTTACTTATGTAATTGTTTCAACTCTTAGAATTGTGAAAAAACTTTTAATAGACTTAAAGCCTATTAATTTTTTTGGCTTATCTAAAGTCGAAATGTTTATTTACTTAAATCTGTCGATTATGCTTGATATAAGCTCGTTAATAATTATTTGCCCCTCTTTATTACTTATATATTTAATGTCTGGATTTGGTCTAATATCGTTTGTTACTACTTTTATTATAATAATATTGTATCTCTTTCTTCTGAACTCTATTGTTATAAATATCTACTTACTCTGGAAAATACTTTTTAGAAATAGAAGCACATTAGTGGCTCTTATTCCAATTTTAATAATTATTTTTCAAGTTATGTATCGAGTTTTTGGCGAAAAATCCTTCGAATATTTCCCTGTATCAAATTATTTGGGAGTAGCCGTTAACTCGATTTGGAAAAGTGATTGGTCTGAATGGTCTATAATGTGTGTAATACTGATCATAATATTATCAGTTGTATATTCAGCAAATTATTTGCTATTAAATAATGAAAAAGTATACAAATAATGTAAGCTTGACTCCTATGCAAAATATAATTACTAAAAAAGATTTTACTTTTTTAATGTTAGATTTCTTGCTGATATCACGACAAATGAAATTGATTTCTTTACTCATGGTTAATTGGGTATCCCTATATATTGTATATCTACAGCTAAACGATAAGAATGATAGTGTAGAAATATTATTGATAGCTATTATAACATTCGAATTCTCTGATGTTTTTAATCAAATGTTAAAAAGATACAAAAACGAAACTAGGTTTTATATAATTAAGCCCAAATCATTCAAATGGATTATGCTCCGGAAAAATGTATCAACTGCAGTAATACATTTGTGTTTCTTACTATTATCCTCATTACCAACAGTATTTATTAGTGATAAACCACTATTTACTTTCTGTCAAATTTTATATTATTATTTTTTTATCATCCCATACATCCTTTTAATAGGGAATTATAATTCGACACTGTTAGATGATAAAGGAAATTACAAGGGCGGTTCTCTTAAAAGAAAAATACTATTTATCATAATTTATTTTACAGTGTCAGTACCTTATATAATTCTTTATAAGATTTATGAATTTGAATATTTGCCTATGGTTTTAAGCATTACTGGTTTTGTTCTATTATTTTATTTATATATTAAAAAATATTTTACTAAGGAAATTTATGTGTGCAATAGAGATTAATGACATTTCGAAAATCTATGAAAAGAGTTTATTAGCATTAGACAAATTGTCTTTCAAAGTTCTTGCTAAGCAAATATTTGGTCTTGTAGGACCAAATGGCGCAGGCAAATCGACATTAATTAATTTGCTAGCGAACATACTTCATAAAAATTCGGGCAGTTTATATATCTGGGGAATTGAAATTAAAAACGATTCTTACTTATATAAAAAGGAGACTGGATTTTTATTAGAGGAGTCGTTTCTATTTGAAAAGCTTAACTTATTTGAATATTTGTTATTCGTTGCAATCATGTATGATATAGAAAAAACTGAAGCTATGAAAAGAATTAACGAATTGCTAAATTTTTTTCAACTTGAAAATGATGCAAAAAGATATATAGAAACTTATTCAGCGGGTATGAAAAAAAAAGTAGAACTTGCTGCTGCAATTATTCATAATCCTAAACTTCTTATTCTTGATGAGCCATTCGAAAGTGTTGATCCAATTTCACGCAAAAAAATGAAAGATGTACTAAAAAGAATGAAAGAGAAAGGATCAACTGTTTTTATCACTTCTCACGCATTGGCAGAGGTTGAAGATTTTTGTGATGAAGTAGCAATTATAAACAAGGGTAAAATTGTTTATCAATCGGAAACGAAAGACATTCGTAATAAAATTAAAAACGAAGTAACAAAAGAAACCTACCAATCGCTTGAAGAGATATTTATAGACTTAACCACAGATAAAGAAGAAAATGATAAAACACTCTCTTGGATCTGAAAAAAACGGCACCAAATAGCATAGCTTTTCCCAAAGGTAACTGAAATAACGGATTTTGAAATTTCGTCTATCGTGTGGTAAAAAACCGCTGTGGCACTGTATAGCACAGAGATTATAAGCGGGCGGCATTGAGCGCACAAAATTATGAAAATTTGCGATGTCATAAAGAATCACAGTGCGCGTGTGGTTTTTTTATCAATTATACTCAGCGCAACTACACTACATAAGTTTAATAAACTGTTCTACGGTAAGTTCGGCTTGCCGAATAATAGCTCTCAAAGTACCACGGTCAAGTTCATTATGATTTGGAACGACAAGTTGAGAGAATGGTTCAGCTCGGCGTAGTATAATATGACTCCCTTGTTGCCGGCGGATAATGAATCCAACTTTTAAGAGTACTTTCACACAGTCACGACCAGAAATACGTGGAAGAGTACTCATACAGCTACTAATAGTGCTTCGAAACGTTCAGGGGGGACCGGCAATTTGTCTTCTTCGAGGGCAGCGATATACATCTTGATAGCTTCTCGAATGTTGGTAATTGCCTCTTCTCGTGTTGCACCTTGACTGATGCATCCCGGAAGACTAGGGCATTCAGCTACCCAATATTGGTCTTCCCCAGGATATACAATAACTTGCCTCATAAATGGTCTCCTTAATTTTTCTTATTTAAAATACAATTCTTGCACATCCTTTTCAAACAACCGATGTTGCATATAACTATTTATTTGCTGCAGCAAGTAAAAATAAAACATCCATTATGCCAGCATTAATACTAACAGGGAAAATGGCTGGCAAGTTTGAACTGCTGAATACTTTATAGTAAAATTTAGTTTATAAAATAATTGGCGAAACAAAGTTTGATCGGCTTCTTAAGTCAATCAAAAAAGCTGGTGGTGCGCAACATCAGCAAAGCGGCTTAAATTAATTTCCCTTTTGAGGTTGACCCAAAAGTATTTTTTCTTTTAAATATAGCCCGCAGATAAAACAGATTAAACTGATTTTCGCGGATTTTAAGATTGAATAATTACTTTTTGGTCAACCCCTTCCGCAAGGGAGTTACTTTATTAATTTTAACGGAGGTTAAAATAAAAGAACTAAATGTTCTTCAGGGAGTCTCTTTTTTATTTCAACTAAATATGAATATACACCTTTCTCTCTAATTTATTTATTCTTTTTATCTTATGCTTACTTGTATTTCTTTATTGCATAATTTGGAATTAATAACCGCTGGCAGCATTGCAAAAGAATTGGGTGTTTCCGATGCTAAAGTAAAAAAAGCAATTCAAGAATTGAAAATTACACCTGCAGCTAAAAAGGGTGTTTGCAGCTATTACCCCCAAAATGTCGTTTCAAAAATTAAAGCGGTGCTAAAATAATTCAATAGAGGCTGTTTAATACACGTAAAACTAAACAGCCTCATACATCTTTATTCCCATCTATAATATCTGGAATCGCCAAGCATTTCTTGCATTCTTCTTTCGACAATTTCATTTTTATTTTGCTTTCTTGCCTGAATAGATTCTTTTAGCTCCTGCAGCCTTTTCTCAAGTTGTTTTATTTCTGCCTCTTTCTTTGTTTCTTTTATATCAAACAACTCATTTAATACTCCGGCAAGTTCGTTTCTCAATTTTGGCTGGGTGATGCTGTCCGATTTTTTGATTCTTAATGCTAATAACTCTGCTTCAATTTCTAATTCTTTTTCTCTTTTGAGATTCTCGCCGGAACTAAGCAGGCTTTTAAGAACCTCTTGATTGCTATACCCCGTGATTAAATTTCCGAACGGGAATGTACTCCTTAGTAGCTGATAATATTTATTTTTATTTAGTTTTTTGATCTCTTCCATCATAATTCTGATTTCAGGGCTTAAATTTCTCAAGAGTTTTTCTTCTTCCTCTTTACTCATTTCTTTTCCCTGTACTTGTGTCAAATAAATACTTCCCGCATCTTTATACTGTGCCAAGTCTTCTTTGTAAGAGTTTGAAGTCTGTGCACTAAGTTCTAAGTTAGGTACCAAAATAATCCAGCTAACTATAACGAATAAAATTCTTTTCATTTTATGCTCCTATTAGTTAAATGAAAATTTATTATTGTTGTTTTCTATTGATTCAATTTTTTGATCTATTAGCAATTGTCTGTTCCATTCGCTTTGACTAATCATATTTATCTTATCAGTTATCCTATCAATCTCGGATAAAACGCTGCTTCCCTCCCAATCCAGCAGCTCTTTACCAACTGATTTTACCGGGTTGTTCTTATCAGAAAGGAGAGAAACCAAAACAGCCGCAATAACAAGAACGCTTGCAAATACAATTTTGCTTACAGAAATAAATTTTTCTTTTTTCACATTAAAAAAAGGAGTAAGTGGATTTTGCTTTCTTTTGCTGATTGCTTTAGAAATCATCTTTTCAAACAGAACGTCGTCCATTATAACTAACGCGTTTTCCGATACGCCGGAAACCAATTCCACCGATTGACCCATCAGTTCCTTACATATGTTGCAATGTCTTAAATGTGAACGCCAGAACTCCATTTTACTATCTGGCAAAGACCTGTCGATATAAAGCCACATTTCCATTTCAAATATTTTGCATATAAATTTTTCGTTATTCTGCATCTTCGAACCTCAGAATATTTCTAAGCTTCTTAACCGAATAGTGCATATGGGAAAGCACTGTATTTAATGGCTCGTCTGTCAATTCCGAAATTTCTTTGAAGGTCATTTCGCCATAAGTTCTTAGCAGGAAAACTTCTCTTTGTTTAGGCGATAAATGATCTACTGCCGCAGAGATATTTTTCGAAACCTCTTTATCAACAAGTTCTTTTAAGGGATTTGAATTCCCTAAAAAATTATCCGGCTCTTCTACCAGTTCAACAAATTTGTTGCTGTTCTTTTTTCTTATAGAATCCATCGCCGTATTGTGTGCAATTGAAAAGAGCCAGGAAGAAAATCTGCTCTGTTCCGAGTAACGCGAAAATCCTTTCCATACTTTTATTAACGTTTCCTGAAAAATATCCTCCGCCATATTTCTATCTCCGCTAATCTTAAACAGATAAGAGAACAACCGGTTTTTATAGATTTTAACTAACGGTCCAAATGCTGCAGATTCCCCCCTTCTGCATCTATCAATCAGATTATTCTCGTTTAATTGATTCATAAATATTTTTTTCTAAACAGGTAAACGAATTAAATGGAATTTTATTGTATTTGACGGAATAAAAAAATGATTAGTCGGTAATTGAGCGTTATTAATCTGGGGAACATGAAGCAAGTAGTAATTTTATGCCGGTTTTTAAATTATACAATTACTAATCCGCTCAACTAATCTGGTTCTCCTTTAGTTCGGAGATAAATTCTTTCGAACCCGCGCCAAGACTTAACACTGTTCTCATAGCCTGTTCAACCGGGTAATTGATTTTAACTACATATTCTTTTTTGATATGATAAATATATCCTCCGGTTGGAGCCGGCGAAGAGGGAATAAAAACAGTTACATAATCATTCGAGCTTTCGTCAGTAATAAATGCTGTTATCATAGTGTCGTTCTGGAACGGTCTAACAAGTGCAACGCCCTTAAAGATCATTTTTTCACCGCCGAATAACTGAACAACTGTTTCTTTTATTATTCTGTAGATCGGAATTTTTTTTAGGACACGTTCTTCAAAAATTTCAAAAAAGAATTTTCCCATTCGTGTCTGAACCAGCAGTCCGACAAGAAAGAAAAGCAGCAGCATTATAATAACTGCAATAACCGCAGCAATAACTTCGCTTATCCGCGCTGTTTGAATTAATAGAGTAATAATGGGACGAATATTGCTGAGCAGGAATTCGTAAAACCAATTAAGAACCAGAATTAGCAGAATTATTGGAAGGACGACCAAAAATCCGCCCAAAAACGTTGTTCGAAGAAACGAATTAAGTTTTTTCATAATTACGCCCGTTATTATTCTCTCATTAAATGATTAACATAAAAAAAATTTTTCATTATCTTGCACAGCAAAATTAATCAACAGCAATATAATACGGGATACTGTTTCTATGAAGAAATTAATGTTATTTTTTCTATTGACAGCAATTGTAATTGCCAAGCCTTATGAACCCAACAACATTGACAAACAGATAATCAATCATACGTTTAACGAAGAATTCGACCGCGCAATTAAATTATCGCAAGATCAGATAAAGATAAATACTGCTTCACCTAAATATCATTACTATTATATCAACACTAAGATTCTTGAATATTATCAGAAGGTTGCCGAAATAGATCCGGAAAAGCGCGAGGCGGGAAGAAAAGTTCTAAACAAAGAAATTATTGATTATTGCGAAAACGTATTAAACAAATTCGATAACTCGAAACTTAATACCGAAAACAAATTTTACCTCGGTTCAATTTATGCCTATCTTGGAAGAGTAAATGGGTTGGATGGTTCGTGGTGGAGCGCTTTTAGAAACGGACAGAAATCAAGAAATATTATGGAGGAAGTTCTAAAAGCCGATCCTAAATTCTATGACGCCTACCTTGTTTTAGGAATGCTCTATTACTACGCCGACCGGCTGAGCGGAATAACCGGATTTATTGCGGGAGTTCTGGGCATGACCGGCGATAGAATTAAAGGGCTCGAATACCTGCAGCTTGCTTACGATAAGGGAATGCTTACTTACGGTCAAACTGCACTTACATTGATCGAAATTTATTCCAGTCTCGAAGACAACGATCTTGAAGCAATTAAATATTACGAGGACTTTCTAAAAAGATATCCGAGGAACAAGAGAACTCTAAATGCCTACTGTCATCGTTTAATAGGTCTATATGAATTCGATAAACTATCATCTATAATAAATTCGGAATTAATAGAAGACTATACGAAAGCAAGATATTATGATGCAATCGGAAATACAGAACTTGCAATTAGATTTGCTGAGGAGTCGCTTAAAAATGAAAAATCCTTGTGGCGCGGTGCATCGGGCAATGCAAAATATATAATCGTATTCAACAGCTGGCTTACCGGCAATTCTTCTCTTCAGAAAAAATATGAGTCAGAACTGGATGAGAGATACAAAGAAATTTTTGAGACAGCAAAGAATTTCGAAAAAGGGAGTAAGTGGATTCATCAATTTTCTATTCAAGCTGCTTTGGGAAAATCAATTGCTGAGCTGGAAAGTTTGGCTGCTAACAAACCGGATACAAGACAATCACCGGAACTTGAATGCCGATTTAATTTAATGATGGGGTTCTTCTACTTTAAGAATGGCATTTTAAGCAAATCGGAAACATTTTACAGAAAATGTCTTAATTCTAAAAACGAGCGTTATAAATACACGGCATACAAGTATCTGGTTGATATTTATTTGAATCAGAATGAGGATAAATCTAAAGTTAAAAAGCTGCTGGATGATATTGAGGATTTTGATAACGACCGGTTAACATTCCGGGCAAAAGATTTGGAGAAGAAATATAATTTGTAAAAATATAGGCGAGAATTAATGCTTTATTGGATTTATTATTTGCTTATATTTGAATAAAAAACAAAAGATGAATAATATAAAATTATCCACAGCAAAACCTTTTCTTAAATGGGCAGGCGGCAAAACCCAGCTATTGGATCAATTTGTAGAATATTTTCCCCCAGAGTTAAAAAATGGTTCTTTGAAAAATTATTATGAACCATTTCTTGGTGGTGGTGCAGTATTTTTCTTTATTGCTCAAAACTATCCAATCAAAAAAGCGTACTTATCTGATGTTAACGAGGATTTAGTATTAACTTTTTCTGTTGTTCAACAAAATGTGTTTGAACTTATAGATGAATTAACATCTCTTAAAAAGGAATACGCCAAAAGAGACGACCACGAGAGAGAAAAATACTTTTATAAGATTCGTGAGTTTTATAATGCCGAAAGAATAAAAATTAATTTTAGAAAATATAGTTCTGAGTGGATACATCGTGCTGCAAAAATGCTTTTCTTAAATAAAACTTGTTTTAATGGATTGTTTAGATTGAATCGCAAAGGGGAGTTTAATGTTCCGTTCGGTCGTTATAAAAATCCAGGTATATTGGATCGTGAAAATCTAGAAAGTGCAAGTCGTGTACTTCAGATTGCAGAAATATTCTTAACCGATTTTGAGAACATTAAAAAGAAAATCCAGGATGATTTCTTTATTTATTTTGATCCTCCCTATCGACCTATCAGCAAAACGGCAAGTTTTACATCATATAGTAAATATGATTTTACAGAGGATGACCAAAAGCGTTTAGCCAAATTCTATAACGAATTTGGCGTAAATGGGAATAAGTTGATGCTTAGTAATTCCGACCCGAAAAACGAAAACCCATCAGATACTTTTTTTGAAAGGCTATATAACAAATTTAATATTAGTAAAGTACAAGCCAGCCGAATGA
>DYHC01000185.1 GCA_020724325.1 Melioribacter roseus | reverse complement strand
AACATTCCGATATCGCCGATTCTATTTACTATGAATGCTTTTTTCGCAGCATCGGAAGCGGACTTCTTTTCGAACCAGTGTCCAATAAGCAAATAAGATGATAAACCGACCAGCTCCCAGAAAATATACATCATTAACAGGTTATGAGTTAAAACAATACCGAGCATAGAGAATGTGAACAATCCCAGGTTTGCAAAATATTTGGTGTATCTTGTATCTCCGCGCATATACTCAATTGAAAAGATATGTACGAGCATACTGATCAGGTTTACAACAAATAACATAATTACTGTAACATTATCCAGCTTAATACCTAATTCAATGTTTACAACTCCGGAAAGAGGAGCCGCACCCATTGATATCCAGTTAAATGAAGCAATTATATCGTTGCTTAAGTAAAAAGCCAGTTTGTAATACATAACAACAACAGATAACAGGAAAGCAATTGTTAGAACGGCTACTTCAAATAAATAGACTTTTGGAAATTTTTTACCAAGGAAAATAACCGTTGTAAAACCAAGCAATGGTAAAAACAGAATAATTAAAGATAATGTTGATAGTATAGATTCAGGCATATCTTAGTCTTTTAAGTGATCTATTTCGTCTACGTTTACTTTTGTATAAGTTTTATAAATATTGAGTACAATAGCAAGTGCTACAGCAGCTTCTGCTGCGGCAAGTATAATTACAAACAATGCAACTATCTGCCCGTTAATTCCTAAATTGCCAAATTTAGAGAAAGCTACAAAATTGATGTTTGCAGAATTAAGAATAAGTTCAATACCCATTAAAACCATTACAGCATTTTTCCGGGTTATTATTCCATAAATACCGAGTGAAAAGAGGATTGAACTTACTACTAAAAAATGTGTCAGACCAACCTGAGCCAAAATATTTCTCCTTCATTTTTTATTTGAATAGCCGCAGCATCAAATAAAATTATTTTTCAACTAAAATATTTATTTATTCTTTATCTCTTCTGGCAATTGAAGCCGCACCAATAAGCACAACAAGAAGCAATAATCCAAGTAATACAAAAATCAGAACATAATTCGTAAGCAGCTCTCTGCCAATAGTATAAGTGGTTGTAACGGGTAACTCAACCGGTTCGGATTTCCAATCAGTCCATACCATAACAGATATAAGTGCACCGAAAAGAATTCCAACACCAACTGCAGCCGGCAGAAGATGAATTGTTCCGGTTCTTATATCTACATCAGTAATTTTATTTGTAAGCATAACACCAAATAGAATTAGAATAAGAATACCTCCTACGTAAACCATAATTTGAACAATCGCTAAAAAGTCGGCTCCTAAAAGAACATAAATACCGGCAACTCCAAAGAAAGTGAGGAGTAAAGAGAAACCAGAATAAATTACATTTTTTGTAGTAACAACAACAAATGCAGATGCAATTGTAATAACTGCGAATAAGTAAAATAATATATCGTAAAGTGTCATAATCTATCTATTAACTTAACTTGCCGTTTTTTGATCTTCTTTTAGTTTTGCCGCAGCAGCAGTTTTCTGTGCTTCTTTTTCAGCAGTAAATTTTTCGAAATTAATTCTCTTTTCCTTAGCTTCTTCTTCGGTAAGAGTAGCAAATTTGTAAATCAAATCGTTTCTGTTGTATTCAGAGAATTCGAATACATCTGTCATATAAATACATTCTGTAGGGCAAGGAAAAACACATAACTGGCAATAACAACATTTAGCAAAGTCGATGTTGAATTTAGTTACCCAGAGAGCTTTCTTTTTACCGTTGGAAGTTACACCCAGGTCTTCGCCGGGAATACTTTTAACAGTTTCAATCTCGATACAATTGACAGGACAAGCGCGCGAGCATTGATCACAGCCAATGCAATCGTCCATGTTAACATATAATCTGTTTCTCTCGCGTTCGGGTAATTTGAGTTTTACTTCAGGGTATTGAATTGTTACTGCCGGAGTAAACAGATGTTTGAAAGTAATTTTCATACCGACAAGAACAGTATAAATTCCGAGCCATGTATTTCTAAAATATTCTCTCATAAAATCACAAAAGTAGAATGATTCCGATTACTATTAAATTTACAAATGCATATGGTATTAAATACTTCCAGCATAAACTCATAAGCTGGTCTACTCTTAAACGGGGCAAAGTCCATCTTAACCATATTTGAATTAAAATAAAGGTCCAGCCTTTGGCTAAGAACCAGAACGCCTGTTCAAATGGAATTAGCCATTCAATGCCAAGTGAATTTCCTAGATATCCTATTGGCGAGTGATAACCGCCAAAGAATAGTATCGATACAATTGCAGAAACTGCAAACATATTACCGTATTCAGAGAGCATAAACATTGCCCATTTCATTCCGCAATATTCGGTAAAATATCCGGCAACTAATTCAGATTCAGCTTCAGGAATATCGAACGGGGTTCTGTTAACTTCGGCAAGTGTACTGATGAAAATTATTATAAATCCAACAATCATAAATGGAATAAGCAGAAATTTTGTTAATCCAAACTCGGCACCACCCAAAATATTCCAATTCCAGAAATAAGCAGTCTGCATATTACTAATTTTGTCCAGACTTAAAGTACCGGTTATCATAACAATGGAGAGGACAATAATCGCCGTTGGAATTTCGTAACTTATAATTTGAGCAGCAGAACGCATAGCACCAAGCAGAGAATACTTATTATTAGATGCCCATCCAGCCATCAGAATTCCACCTACAACCAGACTTGATATTGCAATTACATAAAACAGCCCGACTTCTACCTCGCTGCCGATTAATTTGCTAGAAAATGGTATTGCGGCATAAACGGCAAAACTACCTGTAAAAACCAGAACAGGTGCAATATTATAAAGCTTGCTGTCTATATCCTTTGCGGTTGCATCTTCTTTCTGAAGCATCTTAACAAAATCTGCTATTGTTTGGAATAACCCGAAGGGGCCTGTTCTGTTAGGACCAATTCGATCCTGAATCCTTGCGGAAACTTTTCTTTCTAAGTATACTCCAATAAGGGCAACAATCAATACATTTAATAAAGGGAATATTGCTACTATCAAAGTAGATAAAATAGTATTACCGGTTAATTCGTAAAAGTATTCGTACATTATCTATCAACTTCTCCTAAAACAATATCAATACTGCCGAGGATTGCAATTACATCTGCAACCAGATAACCTTTGCATAACTCGCCAAGTACTTCTAAGTTTACAAAAGATGGAGCTCTTACTTTTACCCTGAAAGGATTTACAGTTCCGTCACTAATAATAAAATATCCCAATTCTCCCCTAGGGTTTTCAATACGTTTATAAACGGTTCCTTTAGGAGGTTTAATTCTTTTTGGTATAGCAGATTGTACATCACCGTTTGGAATGTTATCAATAGCTTGTTCAATAATTTTTAAGCTCTGTTCCATTTCACGAATGCGTACATAGTATCTGTCCCAGCAGTCGCCTATAGTTCCCATCAATCCTTTGCCAGTCGGAATTTCGAAATTGAACCTGTCGTAAATTGAATAAGGGTCATCCTTTCTAAGGTCGAATTTAATTCCGCTTCCTCTTAATGTTGGTCCCGATGCTCCAAAATTAATTGCCGTATCAACAGGTAAAACACCAATATTGGCAGTTCTTTCGATAAAAATTTTATTATAACTAAGAAGGTTGTCCAACTCTACAATAGTTGGTTTGAAGTAGTTACAAAACTCTTTTGTTTTTCTGATAAAGTCAGGATGAATATCGTGGGAAAGCCCGCCGATCCAGATGTAGTTATAGAGCATTCTGGCGCCGCAAGTCTCTTCTATAATATTCAGAATATATTCTCGGTCACGGAATAGATAGAGGAAGGGAGTAAGAGCACCGATATCTGCGCCATTGGAACCAATAGCCACAAGATGGGAAGCAATTCTCTGAAGCTCAGCCATAATTACTCTGATATATTCAACCCTTTCTGGTACTTCAATACCAAGTAATTTTTCAACTGCCAGAGCGTAGCCAAAATTATTTCCTATGGCAGCCAAATAATCAAGCCGGTCTGTATAAGGTACAACTTGGTTATACTGCATTGCCTCTGCATGTTTTTCAAAGCATCTATGAAGGTATCCAAGGTGAGGAGTAACTTTTTTTACTAATTCACCTTCAATTTCCAGTTCGAGTCTAAGCACACCGTGTGTAGAAGGGTGCTGTGGACCCATATTCAATACCATCTGTTCAGTCTTAATTGTCATTCTAATAAGGTACCTTCATTCCCTGGTAAAATTCAGGATTCTTATAATCTTTTCTTAGTGGGTATCTGCTCACTTCGGTTGTAAATTCATCCCAATCGTAAGGCATAAGAATTCTTCTTAGATCAGGGTGATTCAAGAAGTAAATGCCAAGAAGGTCGAACGCTTCTCTTTCATGCCAGTTGGCGCATTTCCAAATACTTTCTACAGATTCAATTTTTGGATTGGTCCGAGGAGTTGTTACTTTTAGTGTAATCTTATGTTTAAGAGGGATAGAATGCAGATTATAGTAAACACTCATCGTTCCATTTTCAAATACATCGTCTCCATCAGCATTTTTTATTTTATTTCCATTAGCATCATCAACGCCTGATAAGCACATTAAGCTATCGAATTGAAGACCGGGGTTCTCTCTAAGAAATTTAGAGATTTGATGGATTTGCAGCGGGTCAACGGATATGATCGATTCGGTGGGTGTATCTTTATCCAATTCTAAGATTGAATCACTGAATTCTATTTTTAATATTTCAAAAATTTCTTCAGCAGATTTCATGCATATTTTTTTCTTAATGATTCGTTTCTAATTTTTTCTTGGAGTTTTATTAGTCCTTCTAAAAGTGCTTCAGGGCGCGGAGGACATCCGGGCACATAAACATCTACAGGGATTACACGGTCGATTCCTTTAAGGACATGGTAGCCATGCTCCCAGTAAGGTCCACCGCAGTTAGCGCAGCTTCCCATCGACATAATATACTTTGGTTC
>DYHC01000184.1:3343-4997 GCA_020724325.1 Melioribacter roseus | reverse complement strand
GCGAAGTATATGAATTCTTCAAAGCCGATATACCAAAACCCGATCAATCCAAAACTAAATTTATACGCGGTTTAATTTTTGTCCGTAGTCTCTTTAATGCGTTCTTACTAAGACTTACACCAGCAAGAAGAATTTTCTTCCTAATATCATTATTGTTTTTCTTTGTAGGATATACTCAGGCAAATTCGTTATATATCTTTTCTTCTTATCTTATAGCAATTTTGCTGCTTGCTTTTGAGCTGGCAGATAAATTAACAGCAAAAAATGAATTAGAAGTTGCCCGGAAAATTCAATTCGATCTTATTCCGAAAAATATTTCTACATTAGAAAGTTTTGACGTAGCAGCTTATTACGAACCAGCGCGTGAAGTTGGAGGCGATTACTTCGATATTATTGAAACACCTGATAGAACTTTTATTATTGTAGGAGATATTTCCGGCAAAGGAATTGCAGCAGCCCTTTACATGGTTCGTGTTCAGTCAATTATCTATTTGTTAATTGATTCCTACACTGAAATTAAGGACATTGTAATAAATCTTAGAAAATATTTTTCTAAAAATTTGCGAAGAGAATTTTTCTTAACTCTTACTATAGCATCCATAGAAAAGGATGGAAAGATAAAGATTGCACGAGCAGGTCATCCGCCGTCATTCCATTATTTAAGCTCGTCAAAAGAATTTTCTGTTTTGAATCCAGCCGGTATGTGTATTGGGCTGAATGATAAAGGATTATTTGAACAGACTCTGGAAGAGTTAATTATTACTCCGCGGAAGGATGATATAATCCTGCTCTACTCGGATGGATTAACCGAAACCATGAACAGTAATAAAGATTTATTAGGCGAAGAAAATGTAAAGCGGATTATCAAAAACAATTCGGGCAAATCTGCTGAGGAAATTAAGAAAGCATTATTACAAGCCGTAGAAACTTTTCGCAGAGCAGCACCTCAAAATGATGATATAACAATGGTTATACTTAAAACCTATTGATCCGGCTCATAAATTTGAAACTCCTCTTCCAAAGGTCTGATCTCGTCATATAATCTTTTAAGTGAATTCATTGCTGCCTGATTACCTCTTTGAGCAGCAGAACGGTAATATCTTACTGCAAGAGCACGGTTTTCTTTTACGCTAAATCCTTTCTCATAGCATAAACCAAGATAAGCTTGAGCTAACACCGAACCATTATTTGCCGAGTTTATAAGTAGTTTAACATCATTTCCGTTGTTAGGATTGTTTGAATTTTCTGAAATAGTTAAGAAGGTAATCCGAATCTCCGCTTCTTTACTTCCCATGCTTTTTGCCATTTCCCAGTATTCTGCTGCCTTTTTCCTGTTCTTTTCTACCAACGATCCCGAACTGTATAGAAGTCCTAATTCAATCATAGATGGAATATGTTTTTTGCTGACAGCAGTTCTTAGAAAATCCAAAGCTTGTTTTTCTGTAATTTGATTGTTATAACCGAGCGCTGCCATTCCTGCCCAAACAAACATTGCGTCGGCATCGCCGGATTTAATTTTTTCCTTAAGTAAATTGGAAAATTTTTCATCCTGAAGAAGCTGGAATAAATTTTCTCCTGACTTAAAGGATCCAAGTCTGTAAGCCCTCAAATAATTTGATGCTGCAGAAACAATATTCTCTGGCATCAGAATTCC
>DYHC01000184.1:0-3333 GCA_020724325.1 Melioribacter roseus | reverse complement strand
CAAACTTTTTCCTATTATGTAGAGCGCTTCGGGACTCCCATTTTCCGATGCAAAATGTAAAATGCCAAGACCGGTTGTATCTGTTATTCCGAGGTTCTCATTAAAATTATCAAGCCCGAACATTCTTTTTAACTCTTTGCTATTCTTATTCAACAGGTCGATTACGTACTTATCGCCGCTTTTATCCTTTTCATTATTGTCAAAGTCATAAAAATCCAGGTCCCAGTTTGGATTAATAATCTTAGCTGTTTCATCATTTACAACGGTGTTGTTTTCTTTTTGTAGTTTCTCATCAACAGGGATAAAATTCATTTTTTCAAATTGAATAAGTGCTTCTTTTGCAGGGGAGAAACCGGCTTTAGAAGATTTACTGAACAATTTATAAGCTTCATTCAAGTTTCTGTTTACAGTAAGGTTATCGGTTAATAAAATGCCGTATGCAAACTGCGCTTCCGGTAAACCGGATTGTCCGGCACTTTTGAAGTTAATAAATGCTTCAAAAGGATTCCACGGCACACCAATTCCATTATAAAGTAAAATACCATAATTATAACGTGCAGATGGAAGGTTCTGATCTACGGCTTTCCGAATCCAGTAAACAGCTTTAACAGTATCTGCCGGAAAACCCTGACCTATCAAATATCTTATACCAAGTTCATGCTGGGCGAAGGGATCACCGCGGTTTGCTTCAGTCGTTAATAAATATCCAGCAAGTAATGAATAGGAGGGATATTTTGCCTTGAAAATTGAAGGTTTGTAAAACCGGTTGTCTTTAAATGCTTCGCTGCGTGTTGTATCCTGGGCATAACATAAACCTGCTATCAAAAACAGTATAATTATTTTACGCAGCAATTTATCCTTTGGTATAAAAGTTAGAAAGAATTTCAGTAGAGCCATTTTTTAAGGATGAAATAATTTTTGCCGTTCTTTCTGTTATAGGTAAGTTCATCCATCAGCTGTTTCATTATATACAAACCCATTCCGCTTTCGGGAAGGTTATTTATATCTTTTGGATCGAAATCAAGATTTGGTATTGAAAAATTATTATTCGGTTCTCCTTCATCAATTATTTCCAGCTCGATCAATTTTTTATCAACTCTCAGCTTTACACAGATGCTCTTGTTTTTTTGTTCCTTGTATGCGTGCTTAATAATATTGTTGATTCCTTCCATAATACAGATTTGAAAAGCATGAAGGATATGAGGTTCAACACCATTATCATCCAGAATTTCCCTAATATCATCATTTACTTTTGCTACGTTATCGTAATCACTTAATATGTTAACTTCGAATTCTTTCAAAAAAGCTATTCTGAATTTGTTTCGATCTAAATATAAAAAAGTGTTTGATTAAGGACAAAGTTTTAATTTGTAGTTACGATAAGAAAATAGAACCCGAAATGAAATAGTAAAATTTGATATGAGTGCTTCCGGCTCAAATAAGAGTAATGAGCAACATAATTTACATACTAAAGATTCTATGTTTTTTTCCGATAATGAAGTAACAAAAACCGTGGATCGATATGAAAAGAGCATTAGTGATTGATGACGACAATCAATTTCGGCTTCTACTAAAACGAATGCTGGAAAGATATTATGATTTCAAGGTTTTTGAAGCTACTAACGGCGAAAAAGGAATTGAGTTATTCGAAAAAGAAAATCCTCATATCGTTTTTCTTGATATCAATATGCCGCAATTTAATGGTATTCAATTTCTCGAAAAAGTAAATCCCTTCAATTCGAGCACTCCTATAGTTGTATTGACAAGCACAGACGATAAAGAATGTGTTCAAAAAATTCTGAACTTCGGGATTGAAGATTATATTTTAAAAACAAAGTTTATTACAATGCTTAGAGAAAGACTTGAATATACTATTAATAAGATCAGAAGAACTACAAGAATTTTTGCTTAGAGAAATAGTCATTTTGTGAAAGGTTCGATTCTATTTTCCTTGAAATGCGGACGGTAATATTCGTTACTTCCCAATTCCTGAATCCATCCGTTCTCTAACCCATATTTATTCAACAGCTTAACAGCTATTTCGTATTCAGAAGATCTTAATTTTCTATTAAGCAAAATTTCTTTGTTTGCTTTATTAGTTGGGAAATATTGGGACATTAATGATATGTACACATTAGGACTCAGTTCCTCTGCAATAAACCGAAACACCTTTTCGGATTCCGCTAATCCATTTGGCAACACAAGGTGCCTTATTATTAATCCTCTAACTACTACATTCCCTTCATAAATAAGTTGATCTCCAAGCTGACGGTACATTTCTTTTAACGCAGCTTTCGCATGTTCAAAATAATTTTCTGCATTTGAATATTTTTTAGCATACTCTTCGTTGCCGTATTTAAAGTCGGGCAGATAAATATCTATTACTCCTTCATATAGCTTTAACATTTCTACAGAATCGTATCCGTTGCTGTTGTAAATTATTGGCAGATATAAACCATTTCGAGCAGCAAGATATATCGATTTTAAAATCGCAGCAGAAAAATGTGTCGGAGACACTAGACCGATATTATGACACATTTTACTCTGGAGTTCAATCATAATATCAGCTAATCGTTGGTGCGAAACAATGTGATGGCGTTCAACGTTCCAGTTCTGACTTATCTCGTAATTCTGACAATAGATACACTTGAGGTTGCAATTCCCAAAAAAAATATTCCCTGCGCCATAACAGCCGGATAGAGGCGGTTCTTCACCGTGGTGTGGAGCGTAAGAAGATACAATTGGCAAACTTCCGCTTGCACAAATTCCGTATTCTCCTTTATTACGGTTAACATTACAATTATGCGGACAACTATTACATGCATCTAAGGCAGTTAAAGCTAACTCAGCCCGTTTTTCTAACTCGCCAGATCTGTATAAATCAATATATGATGCAATAAAACCCATTAATTATTATTGTAAAACCCCGGCAATAGATTCTTTACTTGCTTTTATTGTTTTATCAAGATCATCTTTTGTGTGCGAAGTGGAAACAAACATAGCTTCAAATTGCGCCGGCGGCAAATAGATTCCTCTCTTTAACATCTCGTGGAAATATCTGCCGAACAATTTTGTATCGGACTTAATTGCCGAATTGTAATCGCATACCGGCTCTTCGGTAAAAAACAACGTCATCATAGATCCAATCCGGTTTATCTGATAATTCTTGCCGGAATTATTTATTGAGCTTCGAATTCCATTTTCTAGATAAGCGGATTTTTCCTCAAGCTCATAATATATGTTAGGATTATCTTTTATATAAGTTAAAGCAGCAAAGCCGGCATTCATTGCAAGCGGATTACCGCTCAAAGTTCCGGCTTGATAAACGGGACC
>DYHC01000183.1 GCA_020724325.1 Melioribacter roseus | reverse complement strand
AAAAGAAACTTAATCCACAGGATCCGCAAATAGTAAAGGCAGTACTGAATCAACTGATTGAAGAAAAACTTCTTTATGCCCAGGCGGAATTAGATTCAGTTACCGTTACCGATGAACAGGTAAATCAGAGAGTTGATTATCAAATTAATATGATGATGCAGCAGTACGGAACTAAAGAACGTGTAGAACAATTATACGGAATGCCTCTGGAAAAAATAAGAAGAACTATTCGCGATGACATAAGAAAAATGTTGATGGCAGATTTTGTAAGGGAAAAAAAGTTTTCCGGCATTCAGGTATCGCGTATAGAAGTTGAAGAGTTCTTTAGCAACTTTAAAGATTCGCTTGGAATGGTTCCAGAACGTTTTCAGATAGCGCATATTTTCCTGAATCCCAGAACAGGTGAAAGAGTTAAACAGAAAGCCAGGGAGCTGGCTTCATCGCTTCTGGATTCTCTTAAAAAGGGAGCGGATTTCGCACAGCTTGCACGCAAGTTCTCTAATGATCCGGGGAGTGCCTCTCAAGGCGGCGACCTTGGATTTGTTAAACGCGGCGTATTTTACCCGGAGTTCGAAGCTGCAGCATTCGCTTTGGCTCCTAATCAACTATCGGGAGTGGTTGAATCTCCGGTTGGTTTTCATATTATTCAATTACTCGAAAGAAGGGGCGAATCTATCCATTGCCGGCATATTCTAATTAAATTGAAAGCCGATGACGAAGCCGATCTTAAAACGATTGAATTTCTGAATGATATTAGGGATAGTATTATTCGTAACGTAAATACATTTGAATTCTACGCTAAAAAATATAGCGACGATAAAGAAAATTCCAGATTCGGCGGTGAACTCGGTACTTTCGAAAAAAATCAATTGGATAAATCATTACTCGACATAATTTTTAAAATGAAAGAAAATGATATAAGCTTTCCAAAAAGACTGGATATTGACAACAATGCTTACGGTTATCATATAGTTAAACTCCTAAAACGTACTCCTGAACATAAAGCAAATCTTGAAGATGATTACATTGAGATTAAACGTCTTGCCGAGTATTACAAAAAACAGAAACTATATTCTAAATGGATGGATGAATTGAGAGAAAAAATCTATTGGGATGTTAGGTTATAACATTGATGAAAATGGAACTAATAAATTGTATATAAAAAACGGAGTTTAATTGGCGAATAATAGAAACGATCTTGAACTGGTTGAAAGATTATCTGTTTTTATAACAAATGTTAAACACGAAATCGCTAAGGTAATTGTAGGTCAGGATCAAATTATAAATGATTTACTTGTTGCATTACTTTCACGAGGGCATTGTCTCCTTATTGGTGTGCCGGGATTAGCAAAAACACTTCTGATAAAAACATTTTCTGAGGTACTCGACTTAAAGTTTAACAGAATTCAATTCACTCCGGATCTTATGCCCGGGGATATAACCGGAACAGAAATAATTGATGAAAATCCCGTTACACATAAAAGGGAATTCCGGTTTATAAAAGGACCAATATTTGCAAATCTTATTTTGGCAGATGAAATAAACAGAACGCCTCCTAAAACGCAGTCGGCTCTTTTAGAAGCGATGCAGGAATTTAAAGTTACCGCAGCCGGCTTCACTCATAAATTGGAACAACCGTTTTTCGTTCTTGCAACTCAAAACCCTATTGAGCAGGAAGGAACTTATCCGCTTCCTGAAGCCCAGCTCGATCGGTTTATGTTTAACCTCTGGCTCGATTATCCTAAATTCGAAGATGAAATTGAAATTATCAGAAAAACTACAAGTGACTATAATCCTCAACTTCATAAAATCATTAAAGCAGATGAGCTGATTATTTTTCAGAATTTGATTAAACGTGTACCAGTTGCAGATAACGTTATTCAATATGCTGTAAATTTTGTGAACAGCACAAGACCAACAAACGGAAATACTCATCCCTTTGTAAAGGAATGGATAAGCTGGGGTGCTGGACCTCGTGCTTCTCAATATCTAATTCTTGCTGCTAAAACTAAAACTGTTATGGAAGGCAGGTTTACTCCTTCTATAGATGATGTAAAATCATTTCTAATTCCTGTTTTGCGTCATAGAATTATTCCTAATTTTTCTGCTGAATCTGAAGGAATAAATTCTGTTGAAATAATCAAAAAGTTATCCTGAATTTCTTATTCAAACGGATCGATCTATAGATGACATTAAATTTACATCCTTCAAAAACTTTTTCTCTATTTATTATTTCAATTCTGTTTATAACCGGTTGTAAGAATAATGAAACGAAGGATCAGAAACATTCAGAAAAAATAAATTCATTCGGATTAGCAGTAGATTCATTAATAGAAATTCACGGAACAATTAGCTCAGGAGAAACACTTGGTGATATACTAATTCCTTACGGTGTATCTGATAAAGAAATTTTCCATATTGCTGAAGAAACCCGCGAAATATTTCCCGTAAAAAGTTTTAGAGCAGGTGATGAATATTACATTTATGCTCATTGGGATACAACAGAATCAGTTCATTACATGGTATATGTACTTAATCCAATTGAATATGTTGTGTTCGATTTGAGAGATAGTGTAAGAGTCTATCATGGTAAAAAGGAAGTTATTATCAAGGAAAGAATTTTTGCAAGCAGCATTAAAAATTCATTATGGCAAACATTTGAATCACAGAATATCAATCCAGATTTAGCAGTAAAACTATCAGAAATTTATGCTTGGCAGATTGATTTTTTCAGAATTCAGGCAAATGACACACTAAAAGTTGTTTACGAAGAACTCTTTGTTGACGGCAAATCAACCGGAGTGGGAAAAATATTAACCGCTTCATTCCGTCATCGCAGCGAAAATTTTTTTGCTTTCAGGTTTGAGAAGGATGATGAGGCAGCTTATTTCGATGAAAGAGGAAACAGCTTGCGGAAAGCATTCCTAAAAGCACCTCTTAAATTCAGCAGAATTTCATCTCGTTTTTCGAAAAAGCGGTTTCACCCCGTCCTTGGAAGATATAAAGCTCATCTGGGCACAGACTATGCCGCTCCAACGGGTACTCCTATTATGACGGTTGGAGATGGTATTGTAACAGAAGCAAGATATACAAGCGCCAACGGTAACTATGTTAAAATTAGGCACAACGCTGTCTATACTACACAATATTTGCACATGTCAAAGTTTGCAAAGGGAATTCGTCCAGGTGCTGCTGTTAAGCAAGGTCAGGTAATTGGTTTTGTCGGAAGCACAGGATTAGCTACTGGTCCGCACGTCTGTTTCAGGTTCTGGAAAAACGGAAGGCAGGTTGATGCATTAAGAGAAAAACTTCCGCCATCAAATCCTATTGCAAAAGAGCACAGAAAAGAATTTGAGTTGGTAAGAGATTCACTAATTACAAAGCTTAGTTCTGATTCGGTTGCGAAAGATTAAATCTTTTTTCTACTTAAAAAAAATCCGAATTATATCTTCTCCTGCAGCCAAGGTCTATTTATCAAGATAGTGACAGAAAGTTTCGAGAAACCCATATAAACATCTGATGTTACGCAATGGTGAATTGTGGGGCACTAAAACACCAAGAAGAACATATTATCTTAAGCCGTTTGAAAGAATACTTAACTACGGTTCTGAAGAGGGGACAAAGATCTCTGCCTCTACTCTACAGCATAACTGCTTATCCTAAATATGCTTTAAGATTTTTACTTCTGGTTGAATGCCTTAGTCTAATAAGAGCTTTTTCTTTAATCTGTCTAACTCTTTCTCTGGTTAGATTTAATTTTTCTCCTATCTCTTCTAAAGTAAGGGAATGTTCCTTCTGAAGCCCAAAATAAAGACGGATTACTTCTGCTTCTCTTTCAGTTAAAGAGGAGAGTGACCTTTCAATTTCAGCTTTGAGAGATTCTTTCATAAGAGAATGATCGGGTGTTGGTTGATCTTCATTTGGCATAACGTCAAGAAGGCTATTATTGCTATCCTCACTATGAGCAAAAGGTGCATCCATTGATACGTGTCTTCCGGCAATTTGCATTGCATAAGTAACATCGGATACATTCATATCTAACTGTACAGCTATTTCTTCCGGACTTGGTCTTCTTTCATATTCCTGTTCTAATTGACTAAGAGCTTTGCCCATTTTATTGAGAGCTCCAACACGGTTAAGAGGCAATCTAACCATTCTGGATTGTTCAGCAATGGCTTGCATAATTGATTGACGAATCCACCAGACTGCATAGGAAATAAATTTAAATCCACGAGTTTCGTCGAACCTTAATCCGGCTTTAATTAAGCCGAGGTTTCCTTCATTTATCAAATCGCCCAGTGGTAGTCCCTGATTCTGATATTGCTTTGCAACACTTACTACGAAGCGAAGATTTGCTTTTGTTAATTTATCCAGAGCGTATTTATCACCTTTTTTAATTCTTATTGCCAGTTCTATTTCTTGATCTGGTGTTAAAAGATCAACTTTACCAATCTCTTGAAGATATTGGTCTAAAGATTTACTCTCACGATTTGTGAATTGCTTAGTAATCTTCAATTTTACCTAACTCCTTATTAAAATCATTAATTGCGTTTTTAAACTTATTTTAAAACAAATTAGTTTCTATGGTGACTAAATTGCACACTATTCAATTTTTGTTATAAATTAGGTTGTTACCTTTTTAAAAAGGTTTTAATGAAATGGTAATTATTTACATAATAGGCAGTAATTTGATATGTTCTGTAAAAATTCATCGGGCAAATGTAAGAAATTTTATTCTGATTGTCTATAAAAATTTATTGTGGAATAAATTAATATCTTTTTAGAAATGAATCTTGCTATCTAGTCAAGTACTATAGCTGCAAAAGATATTTGTTTTTTAGAGCTTTTTTGCAGGTTTACCTCAATTTTCGAACTCTACAAGTTCTACTATTTATTTCTATTCTGCATTAGTAGTAGTAAATAATTCAACCCTTGCTCCGTATCAATATTATCCCCAAATCATGCATTAGAAAATGTAATTGGCAGTGGAAAGTCAGC
>DYHC01000182.1 GCA_020724325.1 Melioribacter roseus | reverse complement strand
TGCACTCTGCACTCTGCACTCTTCATTCTGCAATCTACACTCTGCTCTCTTATTTCGTTCCCGTGTGTCCAAATCCGCCTTCTGCCCTAAAGCTATTATTCAAATCATCAGTTTCTTCCAATTCCGCTTTAAACACTTTACTTAGAACAATCTGTGCAATTCGATCGCCCCGTTTAATTATAAAATCTTTTTCTCCAAAGTTGAAGAGAATTATTTTTATTTCACCTCTATAATCGGAATCGACGGTACCTGGTGAGTTTAGGATACCGATTCCATGGTTAACTGCCAAACCGCTCCTTGGTCTTACTTGGATTTCGTAACCAACGGGAATTTCGACACAAAGATTTGTCGGGATGAGTGCAACCTTTCCTTTTTCTAAAACAAACTGATTATCAACGGCAGCACGAATATCCAGACCACTGCTACCTTGTGTAGTATATTGCGGAATAGGAATGTCGTTATATTTATTATCAATCCTCTTAATCTTTATTTTGATATTTTCCATGAATCAATCGCCTTAATTAGAAAAAAATTTTTGTTATAGTGCTTCTATTGTTTCCTTAGTAGAATTTTGATTAATCGTAATAATTCTTGTCTGCTTATAATATTAAGTGCAAAGAGAGCAAGAGTAAATCCAATAAGCACGATAAATTTTAACGGAAGAGTAAATTCGTAATTGAAATGAATGAAATAATAGAGACCGCACGAAAAGATTAAGAGTAAAAGGATCTTAATAATTCTATCATATTCATACTTAATTTCGTAATACTTTTGGGAAATAAAAAACAAGCTTACGGACATTGCCATATAAGCAAACAAAGTTGCTAATGCAGCACCAAGGATTCCTATAATGGGAATTAAGAGAATGTTTACAAGTATATTTACTACAGCGCCAATTCCGGTTACAAGCGGAAAAAATTTTGTTTTCTCTTCAATATAAATTCCGGCAGTAAAGTTAACATACAATCCGTGGAATAAATAACCGAGCAATACGGCGGGAACAATATATAAACCGCTCAAATAATTTTTACCAATAATTGTTTTACCGTTTAAGACTTCCCAGCTGGCAAAATCGCTAACAAACAGAGTAAGAACAATCCATATAACACTAGCGGCAAGAAGGAACAAAGTAAGGATTTTTGCGAAGAGATCTTTAGCATTTTCTTCTTTTGCATTGTTAAGGAAGAATGGCTGCCAGGCATAATGAAACATAGAAACAAAGAGCATCATAAAAATACCGAGCTTATAATTTGCCTGGTAAATACCGAGCGTTTTTGCATCTGTCATTGCAAGCACAATCGGTCTGTCTATAACCTGCACTGCCATTGCAGCAATTGCCCCCGGCAGATACGGAAATGCGAACTTCAACATTTTTTTAATTATTGGTCCGTCAATTCTAAATTTCAGATTACTAAATATTTCAGGAATCAATACCGCAAGAGAAAACAATGAAGCGGCAAGATTACTTATAAATATTGCTTCAATTCCCATTTTTAGTTTGAGGATTAGGAAAAGGTTAAGACCTAAATTTAAAATTATGTTTACAAGTTTTATTAAAGTAAACTTTCCGGCTTTTCTCTTTAGTCTCAAGCTCGCAAAAGGAATAATAGCAACAGCATCTAAAAATAAAATTATTATAAAGTAATAATAGATATTTGAATAGTTTCCAGGAATTTCCATTAATGATATTAAGGAATTTTTTCCAAGCAACAATAATAGGCATAGAACAATTGATGTTATTGTAACAAAAAGAAACGGGGTTGAAAAATTATCCTTCTTATCGCTAACCTCTGCAAGAGAAGAATATTTCATAAAAGCGGCATCCATTCCATAAATAAAAATTATTACAAAGAGCGCCATGTAAGCATAAATATTGGAATAGATACCAAAATCAGATTCGGTAATAGATGGAACATTTGTATAGAATGGAATTAATAGGAAGCCAAGAAATCTGCCGGCTATTGTACTTATTCCATAAATAAATGTGTCTTTTGTAAGTTCTTTAATTTTTTCGATCATTATAATTCACAAAGCGGAACTAATCCGCAAAACTTTTTTGTGATCACTTAAAATAAGGAGCTAAAATGTCTATGTAGAGTTTAGGAGGTCTTACTGCTTTTTTAGTATCTGCATTCATAAATATGTGAGTTGTAAAACCTTCTGCAATTATCTCTTCAGAATCTTTTCTCGTGATAATATAATCAATGTGAACCTTGGCAGAATATAATTCTTTAACAGTAGATTTAACGAGGATTAGATCGTCGTATCGCGCGGGGCTTTTAAATGTTACTCCCGCTTGAAGTAAAGGCAATTGATAACCGGCTTTTTCAACTTCGGCGTATGGCAACCCTAACGAGCGTAACAATTCTGTTCTCCCTATTTCAAAATATTCCAGATATTTGCCGTTGTAAACGAACTGCATTTTATCAGTATCTGCATATCGGACACGAATTTCGGAAGTATGAGAAATCATTAATTCTACTCTGCAAGGTTATTCAACAAAAGCACCCATCTTACCAAATTTTTCTAATCTGTGCTGAACAAGTTTTTCAGGTTTAATTTTTATTAGAGCAGTTAATTCTTCTATTAAAATTGTTTTTAAAGTAGCCGCCATCAACTCGTGGTTTTTATGTGCCCCGCCTAAAGGTTCATGAATAATTCTATCAATAATTCCCTGCTGCAGCAGGTCTTCTGCCGTAAGTTTCAAAGCTTCTGCAGCTTGTTCTTTATAATCCCAGCTTCGCCATAAAATGCTTGAGCAAGATTCCGGACTAATAACAGAATACCAGGTATTCTGCAGCATAAGTATACGATCGCCAATTCCAATACCAAGGGCACCGCCGCTGGCTCCTTCACCAATAATTACAACTATTATAGGCACTTTAAGACGGCTCATCTCAAGAAGGTTACGTGCAATAGCTTCTGCCTGACCACGCTGCTCGGCTTCTAAGCCTGGATATGCACCGGGAGTATCGAGTAATGTTACTACCGGTTTATTAAATTTTTCTGCAAGCTTCATTAAACGGAGGGCTTTTCTGTAACCTTCGGGATTCATCATTCCGAAATTTCTAAAGAGATTCGATTTTGTATCGCGTCCTTTCTGCTGCCCGATAAACATTACCTTAAATTCATTAAGCTTGGCAAAGCCGCCAACTACGGCGTGATCATCCCTAAATAACCGATCCCCGTGCAGCTCTATAAAATTTTCTGTCATCATATAGATATAATCTAATGTATAAGGACGTTCTGGGTGACGAGCGAGCTGAACTCTCTGCCATCGTGTTAGATTATCATAGATGCTTTTTTTAAGATCGTTAACTTTTTCTTCTAACGTTTTAATTTCATTTGAAATATCGAGGCGTCCCTCATACTTACGCATCTCTTCAATTTTATTTTCGAGTTCAATAATCGGTTTCTCAAAGTCTAGTATATTTTTAGCCATTGTTTACTCCGTTCCTAAAAACATTTTAGAAAAAGTTCTTCCAAGTATTTCAAAATCGAACCATAAGTTTTGATTCTTGGCATAAAAGAGATCCAGATTTTTTATTTCTGATAGATCGTTTCTATCAACATTTTCAACGTACCATAGTCCGGTTAATCCGGTTTTCCCTACAAAAAGTTCACCATAATAAGAAGTGTGCATCGGACCAACAAAACTCTTTTCTCCCTTAATAACTTTCGGAATACCGAGAATGAATTGAAAGAAACTTTTCTTTTTGGATGTGAACTTTGTGATCAAATATATTAAAGGGTAAACCAAAAGTAAAATTAAGATTAAACTGAAAAGGAAGTCGAATATCTGTTTAGAAATTCTGTGAAATAATGATGAGATGTTATACTGAACTTTTAAAAGAGGAATATCATCCAGCATAGTAATAGAAGATTTGCCAACAAGATAATCGAGCTCTTTACCGGCAACCATAAATTCTACATTCTCTCCTTGCGAAATTGAAACGGCAGAAAACATCTGATCGAATGAGATTCCATCCGAGGAAAAAATTACTTTATCAATTTTCTCGTCCACAATAATTTTTTTAATGTTCTCAAGTGTACCTAATACTCTATAAGGACCAATGGAGCTGCCGATATTTTTTCTTGTTAATCCTATAAAGCCAATAACATGGTATAAGTTTCTGAAATCCGATTTCAGCTTAGAAGTTAATTCCAGTGCTCTGTTCTCGCTGCCAACTATAAGTGTTCTCGATTTTTTTGTGTCACTTTCTAGACCGATTCTGAAAATCGCTTTTGCAAGTATTCTCCAAATAGGAAACGCTGCTAAAAGAATTAAATAATAGATTAGAACTACAGCACGGCTGAATGCAACCTGTTTGAAAAAGAAAGTAAGTGAAGTAAGAATAATAAATCCATAAAACAAAGAGACAATTGTTTTTAATGTAGATAAGGATTTCCGCTTGTAATTACCATTTAAAAGTGAAATTACAATTTGAAGCAGAGCGGGCAGAATATAGACCCACGGTTTGCTGAATTCCGGGAAACCCTTCCAGTTATCTTTACTATAGAGCTGCTCTGCACTCCAAACAGCTCCCATAAATAATAAAGAATCTATAACAATACTAAAAATTGCAAGCCGGTAAATATTTGCAAATGCTACAAGCTTACGGAAAATAATTGCTGTTTGAAGAATCGATTCAATTAAAAAGGATGATGAAAAATGTTTCCGGACAAAGAGATGCATCGCGTCGTAAAAGACTTTTGTTTCGTCCATTCTGCTTCGTTTAGTGCTTTCTCCTTTGAAATGGATTATCTCTGTTGTATGAACGTAGAAAACTTTATAACCAGATTTTTGTGTGCGGTAGCAGAGATCTAAATCTTCTCCATACATAAAGAATTGCTGATCGAATCCACCTATTTTTTGATAAAGTTCTTTACGAATCATCATAAAAGCGCCGCTTACAGCATCTACTTCATAAGTCTGATTCTCATCAAGGTATGTTAGGTTATAACGCGCAAATAATCTGCTGTTCGGGAATAAACGGCT
>DYHC01000181.1 GCA_020724325.1 Melioribacter roseus | reverse complement strand
TCCGCACGAAATTACAGGCGTAAACTCGTATCAGGTCTCTGAAGGCTCTAATTATGCAATCCATACAAACTCTACTTTCGATAATCCTTCTACAATTAATTTAGTAGAATTACCATCGCACAAAGTTGTAAGAACTCTTGTTGAAAATAAAACCTACAAAGAAAAGGTTAACGCATTAAAACGATTACCTGCAGAATTTTTCAAAATTGATATTGGAAAAAATATTGTGCTCGATGGCTGGATGATGAAGCCGCCCGATTTTGACCCTGCTAAAAAATACCCTGTTTTATATTACTTATACGGAGAGCCGGCAGCTCAGACAGTTCTTGATCAATTTTTTGGAACACAGTATCTCTGGCATCTTATGCTTGCCCAACAAGGATATATTATAATAAGTGTTGATAACAGAGGAACTCCTGCACCCAAAGGTAAAGAATTTAGAAAAGCTCTTTATAAAAATGTCGGCACTGTTACATCTCAAGATCAAGCTGAAGCGATGAAATCAATAATCAATAAATATAGGTTTGTTGATCCAACGAGAATTGCTGTGTGGGGATGGAGCGGAGGAGGTGTATCTACACTGAACCTATTGTTCAGATATCCGGAATTATTCAAGACTGGACTTGCAGTTGCCGCCGTTAGCGACGAACGATTATACGATACAATTTACTCCGAACGTTATATGGGACTAATTACGGACAACAACGAAGGTTACAAAGAGAGTGCAGCAGTTACATTTGCACATCAGTTAAAAGGAAATTTATTGATGGTGCACGGTACAGGTGATGATAATGTTCATTACCAGAATATGGAACTGCTTATTAACGAACTGGTTAAGCACAATAAACATTTTACAATGATGGCTTATCCGAATCGTTCGCACGGAATTTATGAAGGTGAAGGAACAACAATGCATTTGTATACTTTACTAACAAAATATTTGAATGATAATACTCCGGCTGGAGGTAAATAATTTATTGCTCTTTGCGTTTTAGATATGCTTCAGCCAAAAGCCGATAATTCTGCTTAGAAATTTTTTCGCGCTTTCTGGTATAATCTTAAAGTGCTAGTTTATTAATGGAGAATGTATGGGAATATTTCTTTCGCTCTTTTTTTTGCTGTCATCAATTATACTTTCGCAAGCTAAAATTGCAATCCTCGATCTTAATAATTCTTTCGATAAAAACAGCGAGCTACAATCTGTTTATAAATTACTCGAACAGACACAAGATTATAAACCAATACTTCTTAACAAAAACCAAATTCTCAATTCTCAATTCTCAATTCTCAATTATAACTTATTGTGGCTTCACCGTGCCGACTCAACCGAATTAACCAAGGACGAAACCGAACCTCGAGTATTATCTCTATTAAAACAGTATGTGCACAAGGGCGGAAATCTTTTGCTTACATTGGAAGCGGTAAAATATCTAAACATACTCGGGTTCGAAACTGAAACACCAACCGTTCAATATGCAAATGCAATTGATAACGGCTATGGAAGAAAACTTGGACTCCACTCTTTTAGAATGCATCCGGTCTTTAATGGATTGAACGGCGGCGCTTACTTGTTTAATCCAACTATAGATATGAAAACACGGCAGATAGGGTTTTTTGGCTCTTCAATTCCTGGGAATGGAAAAGTAGTTGCAGTCGACTGGTCATACATAACACTAAAAGAAGATTCAAAACTTGTTATTGAATATCAATTTGGTAAAGGAAAAGTTTTAGCCGTTGGTGCTTATACATTCTATTCAATTCCTAATAACAACCGGTTACAGCTGGAGTTATTCACAAAAAATTGTTTTAATTATCTTACCGGAAAATTTGAGGATCAAAAAAAATATTACTGGAATTATAAACCAAATGTTATAAAAGAAATCCCGCTTCTCGGTTCTCAATTTAACCGCCGTCTTTTTGGTGGATTCTCAATTCCAAATATTCCTTCTCCAAACAATTGGGAAAAGGAAAACGGATCTTTGGTTCTCGCAAATCAATTTGCATCAAACAACTATTGGAATGTTGCCGGCGAGCGGATGCTTGTAATGGGTAAAGAGAAAGGAGGCATCGATGAAATATGGACGCATCCGTTTATGGCTATTAAGGATTTTGAAGTCGGTATTCAGTTCTCTTATAAAGATTCTGTCTACTGGCTTAATGACGAAAAACCTCAAATTGAGGTTAAACCCGAATCATTTACGCGGATATATAAATTCAGACGTGCTTACTTAACAGAGATAATTACAGCTTCAAACGATAAGCCCTCTGCAGTTGTTCATTATGAATACCGCGGGGTTTATCCGGCAAAACTGATTATAAAATTTAAGAGTAATATGCGCTTAATGTGGCCTTATTCCGAAAAGGTTTTTGGCTCTATTAATTATACACGGAATGAAATCTCAAATATTTTTGTTATATCGGAAGAAAGCGATGAACATGCTGTTATTGTTGGTTCAAATAGAAAACCCTCGCAAAGTGCCATCGGTCAGTATTCAGATTTTGAGAAACACGATTCGGTTTATACCGGCATAGCGACAGATAATTTTTCGCTGGCTGCATTTGCTCAATATGATTTGGGAATGAACGACAACCTCGATTTGGTTATAACAGCAACGAACGAAGGACTTGAATCAACACGTAATTATTTTGAAGAAGCGATTATTAATCCCGAAAAAATATTTACCGTCACTTCTGAATATTATAAAGAGTTATTGAAGAGATCTTTAATAATTACTACACCAGAAAAGGATTTTAATGAAGGATATTTATGGTCGTTAATAGGAACCGACAAGTTTTTAGTTAATACACCAGGAATAGGAAAAGCGCTGGCTGCCGGTTATTCTACAACTGCAAAAGGATGGAACGGCGGACATAAAGTAAACGGGCGCCCAGGTTATGGATGGTATTTTGGAAGAGATGCTGTGTGGAGTTCGTTTGCACTGCTCGGCTACGGCGATTTTGAAAAAGTTAAATCACAATTGCAGTTCTTCAATAAATATCAGGATCTTAACGGAAAAATTTTTCACGAGCTTACAACATCGGGCGCAGTTCACTACGATGCTTCTGACGCTACTCCTTTATATATCATTCTTGCCGGAAGATACTTGCTGCATAGTGGAGATGTTGATTTCATAAGAGAAACATGGCCCAATATTAAAAAAGCAATCGACTTCTGTTTTTCAACCGATACGGATAAAGATCATTTAATCGAAAACACAAACGTAGGACACGGCTGGGTTGAAGGAGGCGGATTATATACTGCCCATACAGAAGTTTATCTGGCTGCTTGCTGGGCAGAAGCATTGCGGATGGCTTCGATTATGGCGGAAAGATTAATGTATAATGCAGAATGTGAAATGTATAATGATGAATTTAACATTGTAAAGAAAATTATTAATAAAGAATTTTGGAATGAAGAGAAAAAGTTTTTAAGTTTTTCGAAATTGAAAGACGGAAAATATAATCCGGAAAAAACTGTTCTTGCTGCCGTCCCCGTCTATTTTGATTTGTTAGATTATAATAAATCACTAAATGTAATTGATGATTATGCAGAGAACTATTTTTCAGCCGACTGGGGCGTACGGATTTTACGTGATGATTCGCCGATTTATAATCCGCGTGGTTATCATACCGGTTCGGTCTGGCCTCTGTTTACTGGCTGGAGCGCATTAGCCGAGTTTAAGTATGGAAATACTATTCAAGGATATACTCATTTGATGAATAACCTTCTGGTTTATAAAAATTGGCAGCTCGGTTTTGTTGAAGAAGTATTGCATGGCGCAGAATACCGCCCTTCTGGAGTATGCTCGCATCAATGCTGGAGCCAAACGATGGTAATTCAGCCTGCAATTGAAGGAATGCTCGGTCTCGAAGTCGATGCATTGAATAATAAAGTTAGTTTGTCTCCCCGTTTTCCGGCAGACTGGAATTTTGCAGAGGTTGAAGGAATTAAACTTGTCAATAAAACTGTGAACTTTGATATGAAACGCGGAGAAGGTAAAACTCTTTATTCGTTTTCGACAAGCTCTTGTGATACATTACAAATTGACTTTAATCCTGAGTTTTCTCTCGGTACAAAATTTTTAGAAGTAAGGATAAATAATCAACCAATTTTGTTCAAACAAAAAAACGAAAAAGTAATCAGCGTTTCATTTCCCTTAAATAAAAAAGCTTTATTGGAAATTCGGTATAAAGAAGGCGTTGCAATTTTGCCCAAAGTTATTCTACCAAAGCCAAATTATAAGTCGGAAGGATTTAGGATTTTGAGTGAACGAATAAATGGGAATGAATATATTGTAGAAGTCCAGGGCATAAACGGAAGCAGCGGAGAATTTAATTTCTGGAACAAAGGAAAAATCGAAACTGTAAACGTCCAATTTACCGGCGAGGCAGTAAAATATGTCAATAAAAAAATTAAACTTAGTATTGAATAATAATTATTTGTGAAAGGGTTGAATATGGAAGCGCACGATTTAATTCAAATAAAGAAACATCTTGATTGGCGAAAGAATAAAATTCTGGAAGCTCTTTCCGGACAAATAGTACCGATGCATCTCGTCAATTTGCTTAAGGAAGTCGATTCTGCACTTGAGCGGATTGACAACGGAACTTACGGTATTTGTATAGTCTGCAATAGCCCTTTAGAAAGTGAAAGGATGTTAGTAGACCCGCTAATTAAAGTATGCCTCGATCATCTAACTGTAAATCAGCAGAAAGAGCTTGAAGAAGATTTGATTGTTGCTAATAGTATTCAGAAAGCAATGCTTCCTAAAAACGACCTGCAGCTGAAGGGTTATGAAATTTATTATTATTATGATGCAGCAGGTGTTGTCAGCGGCGACTATTGCGATATAATTGAAAGTGAACATAATAACGATTACCTCTACTTTGTCCTTGGCGATGTTTCCGGAAAAGGAATTGCAGCTTCAATGCTTATGACACATTTGCGTGCAATGTTTAAGAGTCTGCAGCCAATCGGATTGGCAATATCCAAAATAAT
>DYHC01000180.1 GCA_020724325.1 Melioribacter roseus | reverse complement strand
CATTAATAAAGATAGTTGATAAATATTATATGATTCGTTTTGCAAACATAGAGTTTATTTATGCTTTAATTCTTATACCAGTTTTAATTGCAATTTTCTGGTACACTTCTAACAAGAGCGGTAAACTGCTGGAAAAGTTTGCCGGTAGTAAACTACATCACATTCTATTTCCGTTGCGGAGTAAATTAAAATCAAGAATTAAATTCGGGATGTATGCAATTAGTATTGCTTTACTGCTTATTGCATTAGCAAATCCTCAGGTCGGCTCCAAGATCGAAGAGGTTAAACAGATTGGCATTGATGTTTATATTCTACTTGATGTTTCAAAAAGTATGCTGGCGGAAGATATTAAACCGAGCAGATTGGAGAAAGCAAAATTTGAGATTTCAAAGTTGATCCAGAGATTGAAAGGTGATAGAATCGGATTAATTGTTTTTGCAGGTCAAGCTTATGTTCAGATTCCTTTAACATCAGATTATGCTGCGGCAAATCTTTTTCTATCTGCAGTGGATGTTAATTCTGTACCTCAGCCCGGTACTGCTATTGGACCGGCGCTCGAACTCGCTTTGAAATCTTTTAGATACGATGACGGAACAAAAAAAGCACTTGTACTTATTACTGACGGTGAAGATCACGAAGGTGAAATTGATGCTGCCGTATCGGATGCTAATTCTAAAGATGTTGCAATTTATGCAATTGGACTCGGTTCACCTACAGGTGTTCCAATTCCAGTTTATAATCAAGCCGGTTTGCATGTGGGTTATAAGAAAGACAAACAGGGTAATATTGTAATAACTAAACTTGACGAAGCTGCTCTTAGATCAATTACTGAAAAGGGAAACGGGAATTACTACAGGGGCTCAAATACAGATGACGATCTTGAAGCAATTTACAATGACTTATCCAAAATTGAACAATCTGAATACGGTTCGAAAAAGATTACAGAATATGTAGATCGGTTCTACTATTTTCTTTTTCCGGCTATACTGATTCTATTAATTGACTTTTTTGTTTCATCAAATAAATCTAAGTTATTTACAAGGTTTGAAAAACTTAAAGGTGTGGAACAACAATGAAAAAATCAGTAATAGTTTTACTATTATTTGTCTTCGCATTTTCGTTAAATTTTTCCCAGAGCAAAAGAAGTTTAATAAACGAAGGTGTTGAGTTGTATAAAAACAGTAAATTTTCTGATGCCGAAGTAAACTTCAAAAAAGGTCTTGAAAAAGATGCAGAATTATTTCATGGTCATTTTAATCTTGGCGATGCTTATTATAAACAGGGAAGGTACGATGAGGCAATTCAATCTTTCAAAAACTCTTTAACTCTAACTGATAATGAGAATGACAAATCCAAAATTTATCATAACATCGGTAATTCGCTTCTTAAATCTCAAAAGTATCCTGAAAGCATAGAAGCTTATAAGAATGCACTTAAACTGAATCCTGACGATCTGGAAACCAAGTATAATCTTTCATATGCATTGAACATGATGAAACAGAATCAGAACAAACAGCAGCAACAGCAGAATAAAGACAATGAAGAAAAGAACAAGGACCAGCAGCAGCAAAATCAGAACGAACCAAATAAAAACCAGGATAAACAAAATCAGAACCAGCAGCAGAAGAAAAATGAAATTTCTAAAAATGATGCCGAAAGAATTCTTGAAGCATTAAAAAACAATGAACGCGATTTGCAGAAAAAACTTAGACAGAATAAAGGGCAGTCTGTTGTTAGAGAAAAAGACTGGTGATAATTTAAGAGAACGCAGAGTAATGAGTGTTGAACTAAGAGTATGAATGTTTTATTAGGTAGCAGAATAAATTCTTTAGTGATCTATGGAAAATAAAAATAAAACTAAATTTCTAACTATCATTCTATTATTTGTAATAGGAATAGTTGGAAACTCCTTTGCACAGGAATTTACCGCAAGTGTGGATCGCTCTGTAGTAGGTCAACATGAGAAGTTTCAGGTTTATTTTACTTTTAACGGAAGCGATATTAACAACGTTAAAGATTTTAGCCCGCCTAACTTTGCTGGATTCAAAGTAATATCCGGGCCTAACCAATCTACAAGCATGCAGATAATAAATAGTAAAGTTAATGCGTCACTTACGTTTGTATATATTCTACAGCCGATTAATATTGGCGATTACACTATTGGTCCGGCTTCGGTTTTGTATTCAGGAAAAACATATAAGACCAGTCCGTTAAATATAAAAGTAGAAAAAGGGAGCCGGCAGCAGCAAAGTAGTGACGGTTATTCCGATGAAGAATTATCAAAGAATGTTTTTATAGTTGCCGAATCAAATAAGAACCGGACTTATCTTGGTGAACAAATGACGGTCACTTACAAACTCTATACAAAGCTGAATATTTCTTCACCGCAAATTACAAAGCTTCCGCAGTATCAGGGATTCTGGGCAGTAGAAGTTGATCCTGCTCAAACTATTTCTTTCGATATCGGGATGTACAATGGTGAACGAATTAGAGTTGCTACAATTAAAAAGGTGGCATTATTCCCTACAAAAACTGGTCAACTAAGTATCACACCATTCGAGTTGAATATTCCTGTAATAGTAAAAAAGAAGAAGACCGGGAATGATATATTTGACGAATTCTTCAACGATTCATTTTTCGGTAGAACAGAAACAGTTGATTTTCTTGCTAAATCAAACACACTAAAAGTTAATGTAGAACCTTTGCCGGCGTTGGGAATGCCGGCTTCATTTAATGGTGCGGTTGGTAATTTCAATTTCAAAGCGGAAATTGATAAGAATAAAGTTGTAACTAATGAAAGCATAATGCTCCGTTTAACTATTTCCGGAAGCGGCAACATTCAATTATTAAAAGCTCCAGAACCGCAGCTTCCTTCAGGTTTCGACAGGTATGAGCCAAAGATTTACGATAATGTTAATAAAGGTTCGGTTGTATCCGGTCAGAAAATAATCGAGTATTTAATTGTGCCAAGAACCGCCGGCGACAAAGAAATACCGTCTATGGAATTTTCTTTTTTTAATCCTGAACAAAGAAAATATGTTACGCTAAACTCACCTGCATTTAAGATAAATGTTGTAAAAGGAGATGGGCAATATGAACCGGTTGCAGGTGACTATTCTAAAACAGATGTTAAACTGTTGAGCGAAGAGATAAGATTTATTAAGACTTCCGATTTTGACCTCAGACCCAAACAAGAAAACTCGATAATAAAAACATGGTTCTGGCTCTCTTTAATTCTACCTGTTATTCTATTGTTCACGGCAATTGGGTATAAAAAGAGGAAGGAGAAGCTTGATGGAAATATTGGATTATTAAAATTTCAGAAGGCAGAAAAAGCAGCACAAAAAAGGCTGAAGGTTGCTAAAAGAGCGTTAGATAAAAGAAATATTTCAGAATTTTATTCGGAGCTTTCAAAAGCAATTTACGGTTATCTGGAGGATAAACTGGGCATTCAAAAATCCGAATTTACGTTGGAAGCAGCTTTAGATAGTCTTAACAAAAAAAATGTAAATGAAAATCTGATCTATAGAGTTAGAGCGGTTGCTGAAAAGTGTGAATTTGTACGGTTTGCTCCGCAAGGCGAAACCTCTGCTGCTGCCATTGAAATTTATTATGAAGCTGTTAAACTGATCGTTGAAGTAGATTCTGTGCTGGAGAAAAAAAGATGATGACGCTGCTCAACTTTCTGATCGCTTATTTATCCCGATTGTTTTTATTAACGTCGATTCTATTTTTTCCTTTAATGATTTTTTCATTGAATCTATATGGACAATTGCCCGATGACCTTTTCAAAGAAGCAAATAAATTATATCAGGAACATAGATTTATTGAATCAATTGAAATATATAACAAAATCTTGAGTCAGGGCTATGAGAGTTCATCTCTTTACTATAACCTGGGAAATGCGTATTTCAAAGCGGGGAGCTTAGGACGCGCAATATTGAATTATGAAAAGGGTCTTAAACTTTCTCCCGGTGATGACGACATAATTTATAATCTAAGAATTGCCAACGCACGTACTATTGATAAAATTGCAGAATTACCAAGACTATTTATTGTAGAATGGTGGGAATTACTGATCATTTCTTTTTCAACATCAGGATGGGCATTAATTACCGCTCTGGTGTTCTGGATTTTCATTGCTTCAATTGGATTGTTTTACTTTGCTAAGAAAACAATTGTACAGAAAACCTCATTAATGATTGGTTCCATTTCTTTAGCTGTTTTAATTATTGCCGTTGTAATTCTTGTCTCACGTTATAATCACGAAGCAATTACAAATTATGGAATACTTACAGAAGAAATATATTCTGTTAAAGGAGCGCCGGATTATAAAAGTAACGATATCTTTGTTATACACGAAGGAATAAAATTTAAGGTTGAGGATTATGTTGCCGAGTGGTTTAAGATTCGTCTTGCCGATGGAAAAGTTGGGTGGATACCCAAAAATGTATTTGGACAAATTTAATTCTATTTATCAACATTAATCGTTTAACAAATTGAAGCTTACCGAAGCAAAAAAATATAATAACCTTAAGCTTGCCATTGGCGTTACAAAAGGGATTATAGTCTTTATTTTAATTTTTTTATTTGTACTCTTTGACTTTAGCTTACAACTGGAAAATTATGTTCGTACATTTTTAACAAATGATTATTTAGTCCTTATCGCTTATGTAATTACTATTGGTTTAATATCCTCTTTGTTATTCTTTCCGGTAAATTATTATGTAGAATTTTACCTTGAACATAAATATAATTTATCTAATCAGACTTTCTGGAAATGGATTATAGAAGATACCAAAGAAGCAATTGTAGGCTTGGTTATAGGGTTACCAATTTTAGTGATATTCTATTATGTGCTAAACACTTTTAAAGATAATTGGTGGCTCCCATTCTCAATAATACTTTTTTTAATCTCAGTTTTCCTTGCAAAGATTTTGCCGGTTATAATTCTTCCGATTTTTTATAAAATTACTCTTATTGATGATGAAGAACTAAAGAACAGAATAATTGAATTAAGTAAAG
>DYHC01000179.1:2332-5044 GCA_020724325.1 Melioribacter roseus | reverse complement strand
AGGAAAGTAAATGGCACACAGATTTAACTGATTAAAACAGATTGGAACAGATTTTTTTTAATCAGCTTCTATCAGTTTAATCTGTTCGATCTGTGGGCTATCAGGAGAGTAAATAGTACTCAGATTTAACAGATGTAACTGATTTTAACCTCTGAAAAATATCTTCAAAAACTAAATTCCGGAAATCGTTTTGTCTTTAGGATATCTTACTGAATAGACAAACTTTCTATTTATGGATTTAGAAGGTTCCAGATTTATTTTCCATGTTACAAATCCATCCTTCTGATTTAATCTGCCCCCTTCTATATCAATTACTTTCACTTTGATATCTTCGTTTTTTGAAATCGGGATTTGTTCTTCAACTAAAATATTTATATCACTACTTTTGTTATTCCTTAACACAATATCGTAACCAAAAAATCTTTCTACATCACTACTTAAAAATTTATCTTCCGTAAAATCTTTCAATACTTCTCTTTTGACTGTAATATTTTGATCCCTTCCTAACGAAATAACCAACGTATCTCTGGTAATAAGCGTATTAATAAAAGATTGTCCAACGTAGGAATTATCGAAATAAATATTTGCTTGTCCCGGTAATAAATTATAATTGTTCCACTTGGTAAGATAAGCCAGCAGGAATGCATTCGCGTCAAGCTTCGGTGCTGCGTAATACTCATAATATGCCGGTATAGAAAACTCCTGAATTGCAACAGTATGAGGTTTATTATCGGAAGGAATAGAATATTTTATTGATGGAGTAAATTCAACAGAAAGCTGTTTCTCCTCAACCATAAAATAATCCGCCATAGTTTCCGCTGTAAAATTGCCTGATGAAACGGGCAACGCCGCCGCGGCTTTTTGTGCGATGCTCATTCTATCTTCCTTATATAATGCGTGCGTCTGGAAATCAATAAACCATGGATTCAGAACCGGTTTATTATTATTCTGATCAGGGCTGCGTGTAGATAGAATTATATTAATATCATTCCAATCAAGACCGCTGTTCTGACGTATATTTGCTTTGTAATTCAGATACGCGGGTGCATCAAGTCTATTAACACGAACATCATAAACCGGCTGCCAGCCGGCTTCGTAAATAAAATATGAAAGCGATAATTCTATTGCAGCTGTGTTTTTTGCAGATACTGTTACAACAACTTCATTAGATGGTCTATTCAGCCTTGCATTCAATTCTTCAAGCTGCTTTTTAATTCTTTCAATTTCCTTTTCTAATTTTTTCATATCATAAGCCAATGAAAGCTGGCGGGTTTTTATTTCACCTATTCGTTTTCTTAGGTAATCAGCCATCTTATTAAGTTCTGTGATGTTCACATCTTTGTTACCGCCTCCAATCTGTTTATTTGCCAGTATCAAATCAATCTCAAGCTTTAGTATTTCATTCTCATTTTGCTTTAGAGATAATTTACGATTCCATGCTTCAAGAGAATCTTCAAGAGAAATAATTTGAGAATTTTCTTCTGCGGGTTTTAGATAATCAAACCTCTGCAGCACAGAAACTATCAGCACTTCACCTTTTGCTGTAACATTTATGCTATTTCTGTCTATATTGGATGCCAAGCCGCCAAGAACAAGATCCGTAATTCCTTTGTCAACTTTTAGTTTTGCAGTATGCTGAAGTTCTGCTCCTCGCAAGAATACTTTAACACTAACCGGATTGGTTTTAATGTTAACTTCATTCGATGCAATCAGCGGTTTAATTAAAAGAACGGTTAGTAAGGCAATCGATTTTATTTTCATTACATCCTCGGTTCGTTTTTCGATAAATAACATTTCTTATACATAATTCAAAATCCCTTGTTCCTCAAATAGTGGGCAAGTAAAAATTTTAAGGCAGCCCGCGTCAACGATTCAAAATCTTTCAAATAAATTCGTGTTTCCTTATTTTTGAAATACACTTTAACAAGATATAGTTTGGAATCATTGTTTCTGCCTTATTGAAAAATAGCAATCCTACAAAAGAAATGTTAAATGAAAAAACTGCTAGTAGAGTTCCTAAAAACACATTTTAATTCCATAGTTGAAAATTGGACTGCCAAGGTTCTTCACGTATTCAGCGCAAAGCTTTCCGATTCACAAATCAGAACTTTTGTAGAAAGCAGCATTAACACATTTATTGAAGTTATTGATGGGAATGATTACCGTTCTGCAGATCAGTATTTGATTGATATTTACACGCTGTTTTCTAAATACAGTCTTAACCTGCTCGAAATAAGTCAGCTTTTCAGCCAGGCAAGATTTTCCTTATTATCCGAAATCGAAAAGGAAGAAACCAGTCAGTTCGATCCGGTTATTCTGCTCGGATATCTGGACGGAATAATTGAGCAGATCTTTGCACGTTACAGCATGATTCATCAGGATGCTAAGCTGAAGGAGCTTGAATACGACCGCGACCGATTAGCTTCCAAGCTTGAGATGAATCAAGAATATCTTCAAAACATACTTCACAGTTCAGATTCTGCAATTATGATTGTGGACAACAACGAAAAATTTATTTCTTGGAATAAGGGTGCCGAAAGAATTTTCGGTTATTCTGAAGAAGAAATGATCGGCAAGCCCTCTTCTTTTTTGCTTCCGGAAGGGCAAAAATATCTGGAGGAGCTAAATCAAATAAAAGAAAACCGTAGAAATAAGATTTTCTTTTAGTGTTGCAAACTGAGAACAGAAATGCGCGCGCGCAAAGCTTGTAGC
>DYHC01000179.1:0-2322 GCA_020724325.1 Melioribacter roseus | reverse complement strand
AGATCAAACAAATTATTTTGAAACAGAACGAAGGACAAAGGACGGACGGATATTAAGTGTTAAGCTAAGTGTTTCAAAGCTGCCGGGTAACGATGGAAATTATATCGGCAGATCGATCATAATAAAAGATTTTACTGAGTTTAAGAAACTTCAGGCACAAATTGACCAGTCAGAAAAATTAGCCGTTATCGGTCAGCTCGCAGCAGGAGTAGCCCACGAAATTGGTAATCCTCTTGCTTCAATTTCTTCTCTTGTTCAGATTCTACAGAGAAAAAGTCAAGACCATTTTATTAGCGAGCAGCTTGTTAATATTAAAGAAAACATAGACCGAATAACACGAATAGTTAGAGAGCTGGTAGATTTTTCGCGTCCTCCTAGTTATGAACTGGAAGTTCAGGATATTACCGATATAATTAAAACCGCACTTGGAATTGTTAAGTACGATAAACGTGTTAGGAAAGTAAATTTTAATACGGACTTAAAACCCGAACTTCCCAAAGTAAATGTTGCGGCAGATCAATTACTTCAAGTGTACATAAATATACTTATAAATGCTATCGATGCAATTGAAGGCACCGGAAATATTAACATAAGATCGTATCATGATAATAAATATATTTATATTGAGATAGAGGATGACGGTTGTGGAATGGAATTGCCGGTAATTGAAAAAATATTCGACCCATTCTTTACAACAAAAGAAGTAGGCAAAGGTACAGGACTCGGGTTATCTGTAAGCTACGGAATTATAAAACGCTTTAACGGCGAAATAAAAGTTGAAAGCAAAGTAAAAAAAGGAAGTAAATTTACAATTCTATTACCTCTGGAAAAAAATTAAACGGAGAAGGAATGTTAACTAAAATTCTTATAGCCGATGATGAAAAAAATATACGCGATTCTCTAAAGATGGTTCTTGATGAAGAAGGATATGCAACCGAAGTTGTAAGCGATGGCGAAGAAGCTTTACAAAAAATAGAAGCGGAGAACTTTGATATTGTTATCACAGATATTAAAATGCCTCAAGTAGATGGTATGCAGTTATTAGAATCTGCAGCTAAAATTGCGCCCGATTCCTTTTTCATTATTATGACTGCGTATGCCTCTGTAAAAACTGCAATAGATGCATTGAGAAACGGAGCATACGATTACCTAATTAAACCTGTTGAATTCGACGAACTTATTTTCAGGATTAAAAAATTAATTGAATACAAGAAGCTTGCAGCAGAAAACAAATATTTGCGCCAGCGTATCTCTTCCGATACTGGTTTTACTAATTTAATAGGCAAAAGCGAACCGATGCGTAAAGTGTTTGATATTATTGCACGGGTAGCTCCAACAAACAGCAATGTGCTTATTCAGGGCAAGAGCGGTACTGGCAAAGAACTTGTTGCTAAAGCAATTCATTTCAATAGCCGTAGAAAAGAAAAAATTTTTCTGCCGATTAATTGCGGCGCAATATCAGAAAACTTAATTGAGAGCGAACTTTTTGGACATAAAAAAGGAGCATTTACAGGTGCTGCAGATGATAAGCAAGGTCTATTCAAAGTTGCCGATGGCGGTACATTATTCTTAGATGAAATTGCAGACCTTCCCCTCAATATGCAGGTTAAACTTTTACGAGCAATCGAAGACAAAGAATTCTTTCCCGTCGGCGGTACAAAATCTGTAAGTACTGATGTGAGAATTATTGCGGCTACAAATCAAAATCTCTTTGAAAAAACTAAATCGGGCGAATTTAGAGAAGACCTCTTTTACAGATTAAACGTAGTAGAAATAAAATTACCGACCTTGAATGAAAGGAAAGATGATATACCAATTCTTATTAATCACTTTATTGAAAGATACAGTAAAGAGATGGGAAAAAAAGTAATTGGTGCAGACAACCAAACTGTTAAAGTGCTTATTTCGCACGACTGGCGCGGAGGCGTTAGAGAGTTAGAAAATGTAATTGAAAGGGCTATTATTTTTTGTACAAAAGAGATGCTGTCAATAAACGATTTAGCGGATTACTTTAGAACGGATAATTTAGAAGCCGGTTATCCCGATTCGCTAAAAGAGGCACTTCGCAATTTTGAAAGAGAACATATTCTCAAAACAATTAAGAAATATGATTACAATAAAGAAGAAGCCGCCAAAGCTCTTGAAATCGGCTTATCTTCCCTCTACAGAAAAATGGATGAACTCAATATCCCTACAAAATCACCGAAAGAAAGTACTGAATAATATACACAATATGATTCCAATACCAGCGAAGCAAAAGAGAAATTTTATTCCGAATCCCGCAAAGCGGGATGAGGAATGTTATTTCGAATCCCGCAAAGC
>DYHC01000178.1 GCA_020724325.1 Melioribacter roseus | reverse complement strand
CTTGAAATAAGAACTTACAGCATAACCGAGCATTCCGGTTGAACCGATAATCATTATTTTTTCCATTTTACCTCTCCTCTATTTTCCAGCAATCCCAATAATGAGCATCATACCGAATATCATCATTAAGACTCTCTTTTAATTCTGACGTTGAAAAGAAAATTATTTTTGCATCATCTGTAAGGGACATAAATCCATTAGCATAGCCAGCCGGAATAAAAAGAACGGAAGGATTTTTCTCGCTCAACACAAACCGGTTTACTATCAAATTTTTTGAAGGATTTTCCCAATTATCAATTTCAACGGCACCAATAACTGCTGCGCCTTTAACTACCATAACAAACTTGGATTCGTATTTATGTGCGTGCCATGCACGTACAAAACCCTTTTTATGATTTTCAACTGTATAAAATCTTTTTACACCATCGAAGTTAAAGTCATTTACAAAACTTACCGTGCCTCTATCGTCTACTGCGAGTCCACCTTTTAATAATTGCGGAACTGCTGTTTTAATTTCTATAATTGATTGCAACATTATGCTGCCTCCACTTCTTCAAATACTTTTAACAGTAATTCTTCGTAGTGCTCTTTTAAGTAAGCTTGGTTAGAATAACGCGGACTCGTTAAATCTTTTATTCGTTTGGTTTCAACAAGATATTTTAATTCTTCTATTCCTTCATCAATAGAATGAATAGACTTAAACCCAAAAACTTCTTCAGCTTTCTTTGCAGATACTCTATAATTACGTGTATCCTGGAACGGCATATCTGTAGTTTCAATAGAAAGATCCGGAAAGTGCATTCTAACCTGGTAAGCCAGATCGCTTATACGAACATTTTGTCTTGCAAGGTTAAAAATTCCTTTATGTTCTGTTTCAAGATTTATAAGCACTGCTCTTGCAACATCTTTAACATGAAGCAAAGGGCGGAACTGGTCTCCACCGAATACACTAATAGAACCTTCAATGTAGGCACGGACAGTCAATATGTTAACAACGAGGTCTAATCTAATACGCGAGTAAAGATCGCCAACACCAAACAGTGTTCCGAGCCGGAAAATGATTGCATTTTTATGTTTAAGAAATTTTTCTGCATTTAATTTTGTCTCTGCATATACAGAAAGCGGGTTTGTGTGAGATAGTTCGTTCAATTCCTTATCCTGTGCACCATAAACCGAACAAGTAGACATGAACACAATTCTGCCGTCGTAATTATCTGCCAGCCATGCGATTGAATCTTGATTAATTGATTTTGTTAATTCCGGATTTAACTGGCAAGCGCCGTCTCCTACAATAGCCGCTAACCATACAACAGCGTCTGCCCATTTCAAGTGCGGCAGTAATTTTGCATGGTCTCGAACATCACCATAAATAAAATCGACCGGTTTTCTGAATGAATCTTCGTAAAGGAGTGCATCATAAACACGAACATTATAATTTGACTGTTGAATCAAATCCGTAATTGCGCCTCCAACATATCCGGCGCCGCCAGCTATAAGAACATTTTTCATTTATAATTTCCTCTTTAGAATATTTATTATTTTCTCTGAGGTTCTGCCGTCACCCAGCCATTTCAATTGTTTTTTAGAAACCGAATAATTTTCGAAAAACGAAATTGTATCCGAAACCATTTTATTAATCGGGCTTGTTTCACCAACAAGAATACTATTTCCGTTTTCAAGTGATTCCGGACGCTCTGTTTTTAAACGTGGTACTGCAACAGGTACGCCTAACAACGGACATTCTTCCTGACTTGTACCCGAATCTGAAACAATACCAAGCGCATTGTATTGCAGGTTCAGGTAATCTAAGAATCCATACGGACCAACCAGTTTTATTTTTTTTTTACCGGCTAAAAGATTATTTTTTTCAATCATTTTAAGAGCGCGGTTGAATCTAACAAGCTGAACTTCGAGACCGGTTTTTTTACTCAATTCATTTAAGTATTCGAGTATGTGATTTAGCTGACCAGGAGTTTTAATATTTTCGCTGCGGTGAATATCTGCAAGTATAAAATTTTTCTTACGTGGACCAGACGGCATGTATTGCTTCACAATTTCGACTATTGTATTGCCGACAACAAAAATCTGATCTGGATTTTTATTTTCTGTTACTAATCGTTCTTTATACAAAGGCGTGTAAACAAAAACCAGGTCCGATACATAATCGCATATAACACGATTGACCTCTTCGGGCATTCGTCTATCGTAAGAACGCATTCCTCCTTCTATATGACCAATATTATAACCTTCCTTAAAAAGCGGCGCACTTACAAGTACCGAATTGGAATCCCCAAGAAAAAGAATTATTGCCGGGTCTATCTTTTTTCGTTTAAACAGATAAAATATTTCTTTGGATAAGTATGAAAGCTGCTCGTATTGGTTTGTACTATTCTTTCCTGTTGAAAGAGTAAAATCCGGTTTACGGATTTTTAGCTGATTGAAAAATATTTTACTTAGAGAATCATCATAATGCTGACCGGTATGAATCATAATGTGCTCGAAATTCTGATCAAGCTTTTCGAACACCTTACTCATTCTAATAAAATCTGGTCTAATTCCTGTAATACTTACAACCTTCATATACACCGTAAATTTTCAAGTAAAAGACAAAATTTATACCACGTAAAAATTTGGTTTTTGCACTGTTTTGATTAATATAATGGAGATAATTAGGAGGTTGGCTAATATTGAGCAGGGTATATTAGTTTAATAGTGGAGCTAGAAGATCCTCGAATGCTTTGATTTTTTCTGAAGCTTCTGCACTTAATCTACTATGCTCATAATCCCTTTGCCCGGTTATGTCCTTAATGTTCTTTCTGTACTGAAGTATATTGTTATTGTAATTTTCCAAAGTAACTTTTTCCCTATGCTCTGAATATACTTTAGCTTCGTTTAACGCATCAGTTTTCTGCTTTTTGAAAGAATTTATCTTTCTTGTTAACTTCTGTTTTTCATCTACCTTTTCTATTAATACCATTGCACTTATAATAAGAGAAATAAGTGTACCTATAAAAAAGCTGATCAATCCCCATTTTACTCCGGTAGAAATCAGAGCAGAAAGAAAACTGTTCAATCTGGAAGAATCTTCTAAAGAAGGACTGGAATTACCAGCAAATGCACCGATAATCATTACAATAAAAGCTACAATAAAATTATTACTCATATTTACTGAAAAAGATCTTTGCGGATTGTATTTTTCAAGAAAAGGGATGTTCTCTATTCTCTCTTCAAGCAGCTTTATATGCATATTATAATTTTCTTCTATGCTTTCGAGCGTTCTTACTAAGTCTTCCCTGGATTTAATCTTGAAATTTTCTATTTCATTTAAAGCATGCTTTTCTGCACTTAGATTTTCACTTAACATTCTTTCGTAGTAACTAAGCTTATGACTAATCTCATTATCTAAGTTTTCTTTTAGTTTCCCGATCAATCCTTGAATTATATCATTAAATTTGTTTTCAAATTGACTGCTCAATCCTATTATAAAAACATTCTTTGAATCAATGTATAATTGAGAAATTTTATCAAGCATTGCAACGCTATGAGAAATCTCAGTTGTTAGATAATCCTTAATATTTTTTTTCTTGAACTCTTCTATTTTCTTTTTGATTGTTTCCAATGAACTCTTATTAACTGAATAATATTGGTGAACTATCCTTTCTATTAAATCCGAGGCATGGTAGAACTCCATTTCAAAAAAAATATTTTGAAAGAAACCGGTTTTAATAAAAAAGTTAAACATCCCAAAACTGTTTAAGCTCAAAGCCAGTTCAAGCCGGTTGAAATCAAATGCAAGCACATCATTAAGATATTCTTCTGCACCTTCAATATTGCCCTTCATAACTTCTGAGGGCGCAATAAATTTTAGCAGTAATACCGGGCTTTTTTAATTCAAGAGCTTCTTTGAAATAATTGAGAGCATCACCGGGTGCATTATCTCTTAAATGAGCGAAACCTATGTTCAAAGTGATTATGTAAGAAAGCTCATTTTTTATATTTTCTGACAGCCGCGATGATTTTGCAAGGTCATTTGCAGTTTCGAAACATGTTAACACCCTGTTGGCATTGTAATTAACCGGATGGGATAATAGAATTATTCCATTAATAATATGCTTAAAGAAATTCTGCTTATAAACATCCCGTTCAATTAGGTTGATGGTATTATTTGCATAATATTCTTTTTCATTTTTCAATTTTGTTGTTGCCCACTTAGTAAAATTATCTTTAATCGACTTATAGACATCAACATTTTTTGCGCGCAGAAAATTAACCTTGATGTAATCTTCTATTTGAAGCATCAACCAGGAATCATACGTCCAGAATGCAGCGGCATTGGCTCTAGGGATAAATATTTCTTTGTATTCTTCTGGTATTGAGAATGAAGATAGTTTAGTGCTGTCTTTTATATATGTAAAATAATCGAATTCAATTCTAGAATTAAACTCAAAATAATCTTTGCCCAGCTTCATAAAGCGAGTATAGTCCACCTCGTTATCCATGTCCACAGTTTTATATTGATCTATAATGTTAATCATTGTATCTCCGGTCCGGCAATACTTGTTTCCTCATTAATCTTAGGGAAAATGATCTTTACTTCTGTTCCATGATTTTTTTCACTATTAATTTCAAATTTACCGCCTAACAATTTTGTTAGTTTATAAGCTACTGTTAATCCTAAACCCATTCCTTCATACGGTCTGCTATAACCTTCAACTTCCTGTGTAAAAGGAGTTAACAACCGCTCAGTGTGGGATTTATCGAAACCAATTCCGCTGTCAGTTATTGATATTACTACATTCCTGCTTTCTACTTTCGAAGATAGAGCCACAAAACCCTTTAGCGTGTATTTAATTGCATTGTCTATTAATACGTCGATAATTTTTTCCAGTTTTACCCAATCGACTTCAATAAATACCTCCGGACTGCAGAATTCAAGTTTGAATTCGAGATTCTTATTTCTAGCATCCTGCAGCCGTTTGTTATATATTTTATTAAGAACCTGATTACAATTTAATTCAACCTTCTCGATCTCAACTTCACCGGCTTCTATGT
>DYHC01000177.1:2959-5081 GCA_020724325.1 Melioribacter roseus | reverse complement strand
ATTTTTAAATACATCCTGAAATTCATTCTGTTTTAATTCATCAACGGCTTCGTCCAAAAGTTTCATATAAAGATCGAATCCAACAGAATCAATAAATCCGCTTTGCTCTGTGCCAAGCAGATTTCCTGCACCTCTTATTTCAAGATCGCGCATCGATAGGTTGAATCCTTCTCCAATATCTGTATATTCTTCAATTACCTGGAGACGGCGGATAGCTTTTTTAGTAACGGAATTCAATGACGGTACAAGAAAATATGCGTAAGCTTGACGATCGCTCCTGCCTACTCTGCCTCTTAGCTGATGAAGCTCGGCTAATCCAAACCGGTCTGCACGATTAACAATTATTGTGTTAACATTAGGAATATCAATTCCCGATTCAATAATCTTTGTTGAAATTAGCATTTGATATTTTCTATTAAGGAAATCATAAATAACTTTTTCGAGCTGCGATGGTTTTAATTGCCCGTGTGCAACTCCAATTTTAATTTCCGGGATATGTTTTTGAATATATGATGCAATTTTTTCGATAGAATGGACACGATCATGAACAAAATAAACCTGTCCGTTTCTTTTTACTTCACTTAAAATCCATTCGCGCACTTTCAAAATATCGAAAGTATCAATTCTAGTATAAATTGGCTGACGGTTAGGAGGCGGAGTTGCAATAATTGAAAGATCGCGCGCGCCTAATAAAGATAAATTTAATGTTCGTGGAATAGGCGTGGCAGTTAATGTAAGTGTATCTACGTTTGCTCTTAAGGATCTTAGTTTCTCTTTTGCCATTACTCCAAACCGATGTTCCTCATCTATTATTAGCAGACCCAGGTCTTTAAACTTGATATCCTTTGAAAGAAGCCGGTGAGTTCCAATTACTAAATCTATTTCACCGCTTTCAAGTTTCTTAATAATTTCCATTTGCCCGGCTTTGGACTGAAATCTTGATAGAGCTTCGAGCCGAACCGGATATTGTGTTAACCGATCCTTAAACGTATTGTAGTGCTGTTCTGCCAGAATGGTGGTTGGAACAAGCATTGCTACTTGCTTACTATCATTAATAGCTTTGAAAGCAGCGCGGACGGCAATTTCGGTTTTTCCAAATCCAACATCGCCGCATACAAGCCGGTCCATAGGATTATCGCTTTCCATATCGCGTTTAACTTCTTCTGTTACTCTTGTTTGGTCCGGCGTGTCTTCGTAGATGAATGAAGCTTCCAGTTCCCTCTGCCAGATAGAATCCGGACTGAAAGAAATACCTCTTGAACTTTTTCGTTTAGCGTAAAGAGTTATTAATTCCCTTGCCGCATCTTTTATTTGCGACTTAACTTTCTTTTTAGTCGATTTCCATTCGTTACTTCCAAGCAAAGAAAGTTTTGGCTGGATGTTCTCTTTAGAAGAATATTTTTTTACGAGCGATAAATAATTCAGATTAACATAAACTACGCCGCCTTCAGCGTATAATATTTTAATTGATTCCTGTTCAACAGAACCAATTCTTATAGTTTCCAGCCCGGAATATTGACCTATACCAAAGTTATCATGAACTACGAAATCTCCCTTTTTAATTGATGCAAAATCTTTTACGCGGGATCTTTTCTGTTTGTAATTACTTGCCAGCTTTGTTCTGTAGGGCTTATTGAAAATCTGATAGTCCGTAAGCAGTGCAATTTTATTTTCTTTGGAAACGAATCCGGATTTAATCGGAAGTAAAATAATTTTGACTACACCTGTTTCAATAAGGTTAGATAATTCGCTTTTGAAATCAGAAAGAAGCTCGTTTAATCTCCGGCTCTGAAGGTCGTTTTCAACCGCGATAAATATCTTGAAATTTTTTGATGCATAATCTATTAATTGATTCGCCAGTATTTCCAGGTTAGAGTTGATAATTGGTGCATCTAAAACTTCCAGATTGAACCGGTCATTAATTTGATTAAGCGGGTCTTCAATTATCCAGCGTGCAGAAGATTCGAATAATTTTGGGTGAGTAAAGGGATTATTTTCCTTATTACAATTCGGTTCTTTTTCGTAATCATTAACCTGTAACTCATTGAGTAACTCCTCATTCAACTCAGCATCAATCTCATCATCAATTTCTCTCTTAACACTAACTTCATTTTTATGGTTA
>DYHC01000177.1:0-2949 GCA_020724325.1 Melioribacter roseus | reverse complement strand
ATCGAAGATAGAACCGGCTGGTTCCTCTGTTCCGGCGTTAATTAATGATGCCAGTGTAACAGATGTAATCTTATTTAACGATCTTTGATTCTCTACATCGAATTGACGGATAGATTCAATAAAATCGCCGTCGAATTCAACCCTAACCGGTTGTTTTTCACTGTAAGACCAGAAATCGATAATTGAACCTCGCACAGAGAACGTGCCCGGGGATTCAACAAATTTATCGCAGTCATAATTTATTGAGTTGAGATATTCAATTAAATCATTGTATGAAATCTCTCCGCCAATCGTAATTTGCAAAATGCTTTTTTCTAAATCCTTTCTTGCTGGCAGTAATGTCTTAAGAATTTCGTAAGTAGAAACGAGAATAAATTTTTCTTTCTTAGATAGTTCGGTTAAACTTTCTTGCAGTGAATCGGAATTAAGATCAAGCGTTCGAACAGCCGCTTCATCACATCCTAAAATATTAAGCTCTACTTTTGTTTCGTTTACTAATTGATTGGTAGAGCAAAGAATCAGAATCTGGTTTTCAATTCCGGCTAACCGGCTAACAAGTATCTGACGGTAAGAGCCGGCAAATGACGAAACGTTTATTCTAGAATTTATTCGATTATTGTCTTCTATCTTTTTAACTAGATCCAGAAACGGCGGAATCTTTTCTGTTATTTGTTTTATTTCAGGTATCATAAAATTTTTTAAATAGATTAATCCCTTAACGCAAAGCATAAAGGGAATTTTTTCCGAAAAACCGATGGACAAAGTTAATATGTTTTGCTATAATCCGCAGAATAAGAATTGCCGGTGAATTTGTCTGTTTCAATAACCTTATTTTTATATTATTTTTGAAATCGAAAACATCCAATCAATAGGATCTCAAAAAATGACACTTCTAAAAGCACCTAAACATGCTAAGCTAAAAGCGGAAGATTTACGATGGACTTGCGACCCGGAAATTTTTGATTTCGATACTACAAAAACAGTTAAGCCGATGGAAGGAATAATTGGGCAGGAACGCGCATTAAAAGCACTTAGAATAGGTGTGGATCTTAAAAGCCCCGGCTATAATATCTTTATTACAGGTTTATCCGGAACCGGTAAATTCACCACCATCAAAAAAGTTCTTGAGTCAATAAGTACTAACCATGCTAAATTGTACGATTATGCGTATGTAAATAATTTTAAGGACGAGGATAGACCCGTTCTGCTGGTATTCGATGCCGGTAAGGCAATTCACTTTAAACAAGATCTGAACCGAACAATCAAATTTCTTCAGGAAAAAATTCCCCAGGTTCTTTCTATAGATCCATTCCTAACGAAAAAGAAACAGTTACTTGGCGAGTATGGCAAAATACAGCAAAGGATGATGAATCAGTTCGAAGAGAAATTACGTGTTGATGGGTTTACACTTGGTCAAATTAAAGTTGGCGAGCTTGCTCGTCCAGAAATTTTGGCTGTTATCGATAACCAGCCAGTATTTATTTATCAGCTCGATGAATTGGTAAGAACCCAAAAAATTACACAGCAGCAAGCAGAAGAAACTACGTCAAAGTATGCCGGCTATCAGGAGGAGCTGCAAAAACTATTTAAAGAGAGCTTAAAACTTACTCAGGATTTTCAGGAAAAGGTTATGCAATTGGAAAGTGAATATGCTTTTGATATTGCATCGGCAGCAATTGAAAATCTAAAGAAAAAATATAAAGCAGAAAAAGTGCGCGATTATCTCGATCATGTACTTCAAAACATTCTTCATAACCTCGATGTGTTTAAGGGACAAAGACCTGTTCAAGAAGAAACAACCGGCGGAATAATTGTAGATTACCTTAAAGAATATGAAGTAAACATAATTCTTGATAATTCAGAGACAAAAGAGCAGCCGGTTATTGTAGAGACTTCGCCTACATATAGTAATTTGTTTGGAACTATAGAAAAATACAGCGATGGGCGGGGCGGTTGGTTTGCCGATTTTACAAAGATTAAAGCCGGCTCGCTTCTAAGAGCAAATAGCGGCTACATTATTATTAACGCTCTCGATGCATTTAGCGAACCCGGTGTATGGAAAGCTCTTAAACGTGTTTTGCTCTTCGGACAGCTCGAAATTCAAGACCTTGCTAATCTTTATCAATTCTCCCCAAGTATCTTAAAACCAGAGCCGATCAATATCGATACAAAAGTAATTATGATTGGGAATAATTATATCTACTCTATTCTTTCTGCTTACGAAGATGACTTTAATAAAATTTTTAAGATAAAAGCCGATTTCGATTACGAAATGAAACGGAGTGAGCAGGCATTAAGCGAGTATGTAATGGTTGTAAAAAAAATTATTGAGTCTGAAAAAATGCTTGAGTTCGACCGCAATGCAATTGCAAAGATTATTGAATACAGCGCCCGCCATGCCGGAGAAAAAAATAAGCTTACTACAAGATTTGCATATATAGCAGATTTAACGCGCGAAGCTTGCTTCTGGGCTAAAGACAGCGGAGAGAAACACGTTTCCAATTATCATGTTGATCAAGCATTCCGCGCGTGGAAAGACCGGCACGGTTTATACGAATCGAAACTATCAGAATTGATTAAAGAAGGATCTATTCTTATTGATACAGAAGGCGAACGCGTCGGAACAATAAACGGTCTTGCTGTTTATGGAAGCGGAGTATTTGGTTTTGGCAAACCAACTAGAATTACAGCTTCGGTTTCGCTTGGCAGCGGAAATATTATTAACGTTGAACGGGAAGCCGGCTTAAGCGGAAATACTCATAACAAAGGTGTGTTAATTATTTCAGGTTATTTTAGAGAAAATTTTGGCAAAAATATTCCGCTCTCCTTTACAGCTAGTTTAGTTTTTGAACAAGGGTATGGAATGATTGACGGCGATAGCGCTTCTATTACAGAAATATGTGCGCTGCTGTCGGCCATTTCAGGTGTTCCCATTAAGCAGTCATTCGC
>DYHC01000176.1 GCA_020724325.1 Melioribacter roseus | reverse complement strand
TATGGCGGATAAAACTGATTTCCGCAGATTGCATTTGAGGTTTTTAGAGATGCCCTGATGTTACTGAAGCGGTGAATTTTTTGCCACGAGGGAACCATGTTCAAATTATACGCCAAGTTCGCGCAAACGGGACAAAAGTTTTTGACGTTTTTTGTTTGTGCCTAAGTTACTACCGGCCAAAGCAGATGAGAATTTGGCTCGAAGGTTAAATTTTTTTGAGCATCTATGTAATATCAGTTATTAAGACAAAACTCCATTCAGGAACTTTCCCTTTCGGCGGACTTGCCGGCAAGGGCTAAATATCTTGATGCGTTATTCAAATCGTTTATTTTTTTGTAAAGATCTGCCAGCGAGTAGTATACTTTGCTTTTAAGATTTACTGATGGAATAAATTGGTCAACCAGCTCAAGAATTTTTTTATTATGAATTAAATTGAGTTCGGTGTTATACAGGTTGATCATTTCCAGAAGAGGTTCGTGAGAGAAGGGATTAGATTCCAATGCAATTTTGTAATAATGGATAGCGTTTTCAATAAACTCATAACTAATCTGTCTATTTTCGAAAATCTTTGCTGCCCACATGCTTATATTAAATTGTTCTTCCGGCATCTCTATCAATAATTTTCCGGTATACATTTTTATCTCGTCAACAGAAAGAGCCGGATTAGCCAAAAGTATTTTATATAAGGAGAGATCGTTTATTTTTAATTTTACTGCTTCCGAGAAACTGTCGAATAATTCATCCGGCGAATTAGAATTGCGAAATGCAAACTCTATCTTTTTAGTAAGATCATTTTGCATAAGATTTCTCTTTTTAGATTAATCCCCGGCGCTAATTTATCCGGAAAACCAGGTTTTAAAAATATTTATCTTAAGAGTGTAACAATTCTTTATTTTGCTTCGTCCTTAATATTGTAAAAATAATGCTTAAAGAACAGAGATACCGTAACTTAATCCAGACATATAAAAATAAGATATATTCCTATTCACGTTATATGCTGAAAAATAAAATGGATGCTGACGACATTACACAGGAAGTAATGATAAGAATATGGAACAACATGGATCGGTTTAGTTTGTTTGCAGCCAAGACCTGGATTATGAAAACGACGAATAATCTATGCATCGATTATCTGCGGCGTAATTCAGCTCAAAAAAAAAGAGAAACAGGAATTGATGATGAATTTGAAGAATGCTACGCGGCGCACAATTCATCAGACAACCCTCATAATCTCGTCCATATAAATATGATGATGACAAATGTGAAAAGAGCATTAGAAAAATTGCCGGAGGAGTTTAGAAGTGTTTTTATTTTATACCAAATAAATGGTCTTAAGTACAGAGAGATAAGTAAATCGCTCGATATTCCTCTAAACACCGTTAAAGTAAATTTGCTAAGAGCACGAAAATATTTGCAAAAAGAATTAAAAGGTTATCGAACAGATGAAGTCATTTGAATTAAAAAATGATTTAAAGAAGAAAATAATTGCGGTTGCTTACGGCGATGCTGGTATTTTAGATAAAATTTACGTACACCTTCTGGCGCGTAAACATACTAATATTAAACTCGAACTCGAAGAATACAAACAGACTGCTCAATTTGTTCATTCATTAGAAGCGGAGTGCCCGGATGAATTATTGTCTAATCTGAAATTGAATAAGTATCCGGTTCCCAAAACAAAAAATTCTATTCTAACAGATTTCTTTTCTATAATTATAAACAAACCAGCTGCCTCGGTATCAATAACTGTAATATTGTTTATTACCGTTACCCTTTCAATTATTCTAAATCGTCCTTTTCAAAAACAATATACAGAAACAGAGATTATGCAAGCAAATGAACAGGCAAGATATGCTTTGGGACTAGTCGGAAGTATAATGAATGAAACTAAAGAGAAACTTGAAAAGGAAGTAATAAAAGAATATGTAGTTAAACCAATAAGCGGCGGAATTGAAATTGTGAACAGATTATTAATAAAAGGAGAACCAAAATGAAAACAGCAAAATTTATTTTATTGTTTTTATTGATTAGCGCACAATATTTATCTGCGCAGCAAACAGATATAAAAAAAGATCCGGGTTATTTTGATTTTTCGGAATTTTCCAGTTTAAAAAACGGAGAAGTGATAAATGAGGTCTATCTGGAAGAAGAATTACTAAAGATGGTAGCCGGAATAACAGGTAATGAGGAAGACGGTATTAGCAATATTGTGGGCGGATTAAAACTTGTAAGGGTTCAGGAGTTTTTGATAAACGAAAAAGATTTTGATAAAGCCGGCAAAGTAATTGAATCGATGGACAGCGATCTGCTTGGTAAAAATTGGATGCGCATTATTAAATCGCGCAGTAAAGAGAACCTCTCAAACATATATGTTAAGCCAGCTCAAGGCGGAGGATACGGCGGCTTGGTAATAACAACTCTTAATAGTAAAGGAAGAGCAGCTTTTGTGAATATTGTTGGTAAAATAGATCTCGAATCAATCGGAAAACTTTCTAAACAGTTTAATCTACCTGCTGTTGAAAAGAATTAGTTTGAGACCTATGAAAAATTCAGAAGTATTATTTCGAATCCCGCAAGGCGGGATGAGAAATGACAAACGATATTTTTCATTGGTCTCAGTTTATTACTTACCAGAATTGATACTGCCCGGACTTATTTTTTTATCAACAGCGCAACATTTTCTATGTGATATGTATGCGGGAACATATCCACGGGGCAAACTTTAACTAGTTCAAATCCTCCTTCAACAAGTAATTTAACATCCCTTGCCTGGGTAGACGGGTTACAGCTGATGTAAATTATTTTTGCGGGACCTAATTTCAATAGATCGGTTACTATTTTAGGATTCATACCGCTTCGTGGAGGATCGGTTATAACAACGTCAGGTTTGGGTAGGGATAAATTTTTTATTACCGGCAAGAAAGATTTATTTAGGTCTGTCAGTATCGGCGTAAAATTTTTAACATTGTTAAGTTCTATGTTAACCTTAGCATCGGAAATAGCTGCTTCAACGCTTTCGAATCCGAAAATCTGTTTTACATTTTCAGAAATAAAAATTGGAATTGTTCCGGCTCCGGAATAAAGATCGTAGACAATTTCCCCGCCATTAAACCGTGCAAACTCTTGTGCGGTAACGTATAACTTCTCTGCCTGTGAAGTATTGGTTTGGAAAAACGAGTTTGCGCTAATCCTGAAATTCCACTTTCCGATACAATCGTTTATATAACCAGAACCAGTATATACCTTCTCGTAGTCACCAACAGCAACCTGAGCTTTTTTAAGATTGATATTATTTATGATGGTTGATATCTGGGGAAACTGATTTGTAAGTTCATTTGCATATTCTATGAACAAGCGTTCACTCTCTTCCGAAGTAACTAAATTGATCATTAATTCATTATTATTTTCAGACTGACGAATTACTAGATTTCTTAAAAAACCTTCATGATTTTGTGTAGAATAGATCGAAATACTCCGGTTTTTAAAGAAAAACCGTGTAAAATTCAAAATGCTGTTACTCAATTCCGACTGAAGGAAACACTCATCAATGTCTAAAACTTTATCATAAAAACCCGGTATATGAAAACCCAGCGCAAAATCCTTATCCTTAATTTCCTGCATAGAACTGACCTCGTGCCCTGACAACCACCGCTTCCTTTCAAAAGAAAATTCCATTTTGTTCCGGTAATAGAAGACCTTATTGCATGGTATGATGGGGAGGAGTTCAAAGTTTTTCAATCCGCCAATTCTTTCAAATATATCCTTTACCTGCTCTTCCTTAAATTTAAGCTGATACTCATAAAGCAGATCCTGCTGCTGGCATCCGCCGCATGTTCCAAAGTATTTACAACTCGGCTCTATCCTTAAATCAGATTTTTTAATAAACTCTTTTACACGCGCTTCTGCATAGGACTTTCTTACTTTGCCAATCTGTGCAATTACTTTATCGCCCGGGTATGTTCCATTAACAAAGAGAACAAATTTTTGGGGTCCGTTATTCTGAGACAGAACTTCTTTAATAATTTTTGCAACGCCTTTTCCTTTGAATGCATAACCGGTAATTTCCAGTTCCAAAAGGTCTCCCTTTTTCAATTCTTCTCCTTCGTCATAAGCAGTGAAATTAGTCCTATGTATTTATCGGCTCCAAGTTTTAGATAGGCGTTCGATTCGTGCTTAATTTTATTAGCCACTTTTTTATAATAACTCTTTTCATGGCTTTGTAGTTTGTCGTCAATTCTGTTATATGTTTCCAGCGAGGTCGTAAAGTATTCTTTTAGAGTGGACGAAAGATTTTCTTTGGCAATTATATTAAACTTTCTTGCCTCGTAATATCTTTCAATATCGTCCTTGAACAATGGGAGGAGATCGGAATTATTATAAATATCATTTACAAAACGAGGAACGCTTTTTTCAAGCGAAACAATTTCACTAACACAAAAGTAACCGCCGGGCAAAAGAATTCGTTTTATTTCTTTTATTATTTTGTTTCTTTTAGAAAGCGAAACAGATGCCTGTGCATATACTAAATCGAAATGGTTATCGGGGTAATCTGTAGAATCGTAACTCATCAACTTTACATTTATCTTTGGTGAATTACGTATTATATATTTTGAGTTAATCAGCGAATCATAATCCTCAACTATAATCTCAATATTAGAGCCGAATTTAGCTTCGATTTTTTTAGCAGCCAGTTCGCTGAATGAGCCAATTACAAGAACATTTAGCAGGTTCTTTCCGATTAATTTCTGAATAAGAAATCTCACCTGTCTATTTAAACCGGGTAGTAAAATTATATCTGATTTTTCCATATGCAAAGATAACAAAGAGCATCGGTACTAACCCGGGTAATTAACCGGGCAAGCAAGTAAATCATTTACTATTATAGCAATTGTCCTTATTTAATGGTTACCATTTTGAAGACAAATTTTTAGAGATAGGAAAGCGATGAAATTTTTTATGATAACTCATTTTATACTATTAACATTTATTATGATTCAGTTGTAAAGATAATTCTGTTGAACCTCCGAGTGATATTGAACAATGGAAGTTCATAGGATTGGAAAATGAAACAGTAACTGCAATAGCCG
>DYHC01000175.1 GCA_020724325.1 Melioribacter roseus | reverse complement strand
TTTAATTGAGAGGTTAATATGAATGATGATTACAAAATCATTAAGAGCAGTTTTTGGTCCAACTTATTTAAAACGCCGACAAAAAAAGATCAACTAGAAGACATTTTGCTATCAATGGCGCCTTTTAAGAATCTTGATAAAAAATATTTCAAAGTATTGGTAAAGATTATTCATAACAGGGTTTATTCACCAAATGAATATGTTTTCATGCAGAAGGATCCGGGCATTGGGCTTTATCTAATTATAAAAGGTGAAATTCTTATAACATATGAAACTGAAGACGGTGAAAGATATGATTTGGCAAATTTATTAAGCGGAGATTTCTTTGGCGAACTTGCTATACTTGATGAGGACAGGCGCTCAGCTTCTGCAATTGCAATGAAGGAATCTCAGCTTGCTGTAATTTTTAAACCCGATTTAGACGAGTTCATAGACGTTTATCCAAAGGAAGGGATCAAAATTTTAAGAGGAATTTCACAAATAATAGCTACTCGTCTACGAATAATTAATATGGATTATATAACTCTCTACAATAGAATTAGAAATAAATAATAGGAGGAGTTATGCAGCTTATAAAAAAAATACTTGTGCCAATTGACTTTTCGGATTATTCTAAAAATGCTTTGCGGTACGCTGTTCATATTGCAAAAAGCTTCGAAGCTAAAATGTACCTTATTTACGTTGTAGAGCCGGTGATTTATCCGGCAGATTTTAGTATGGGTCAGGTTGCTATTCCCTCTTTGGATGCAGATCTGCAAAAGCGTGCCGAAGAAGAATTAAAAAACTTAGCAAATAATTTTGTTGATCCTTCATTACAATTAGAAACAATTATTAAAACTGGTAAACCATTTGTAGAAATTAATGAAACCGCAAAGGAAATTGATGCAGACTTAATTATAATGTCTACTCATGGGCATACTGGTGTAGAACATCTATTATTCGGAAGTACGGCAGAAAAAGTAGTAAGAAAAGCACCTTGTCCGGTCTTAACTTTAAGAGAACCGATTAAAGGTTTTTCGTTTTCTAATAAAACTAAATGAAAATGAAAAATCTTCTGCCAAAAAATGTTGCTAAGATTATAAAAAATAATTCCTCAGGCAGCGCGGAAATTTTGCTCGAACTTCATGAACATTTGAAACGGGAACAGAAAATATTTTCTATTTTCCCTGAAATGATCAATCTTACAAAGAAAAAATTTTCGACTTTTCAAAATGTGCAAACGTATCTAGACGATATGTATAAATCGTTGCAAAAGAAGAAGAACTTAAATTCATTTTTTGATTATTACGATAAATTATTTCAGAATAACTTCTCTAAACTTCTATTCAATGCAGAAAAAATTCTAAAACCCTACTCGTCATTCCTAACATTATCCAACAGCAGTACGGTCTATAAAGTTTTGAAAGAATTGAAAAAGTCGAATAAAAAAATAAAAGTTTATGTTGCAGAATCAAGACCAGTATTTGAAGGAAGAATTTTGGCAAAGAAGCTGGCAAAATCAAATATCGTGGTACAGGTAATAACCGAAGCAATGATTTCTGAATTTTTGAAAAAATCTGACGCGGCAATAATTGGAACTGATAAGATTCTAAAATGCGGCGACATCATCAACAAGACCGGAAGTCTATCACTTGCAATACTAAGCAAGGAATTTAATAAACCTTTATATGTAATTGCAGACAGGTCTAAGTTTTCAAAAGGAAATATATTTAAGCAATCAGAAATGTCTCCATGGGAAATATGGCGGCATCATCCAAAAAATATTTCGGTAAAAAACTTCTACTTTGAAAGGGTGGATAAAAAATATTTAACAAGAATTATTTCGGATTAGCTTTTTCCAGTTCCATTAAAGATTGTTGTGAGATAAAAGCAATTTCAGTATCTGGAAATTTTTTTACTATTCCTTGCCAGATCAGTTTTGCCTTTGCATTATCTCCACGGGCAGCTGCGATTGCACCAGAATTATAAAGACCTATCTTGTTCTCTTTATCTATCTTTAAGATACTGTTTGTGTACTTATCAGCTTTATCCAGATTTCCTTCGTTAAAGTATAAGAAGGTTAATTCGAGCATTATATCAATTCTTTTAGGATCCTTACTTATTATCTTTTCAAATAAATCAATTGCCAGTTCTGTTTGATGTGCCAGTTTTAATAGATCTGCATATTCTCTAATTCTTAATGTATCATTCGGATTTTTCTCATACTTCACTTTTAATTCTTCCAGCCGCTTTCTGGCATCCTCCAGTACATTTGAACCCGAAGGCATCTCACCTTCCTTTCCTATACTGCCATGTATTTCGTCATTGGGCATCTTTTTAGTCAGATCCTCTGAACCTGATGAATTCAGATTCCTAAAAATCACCATGCCAGCTATAAAGGAAGTAAAAAGAACTAAGTAGATATATAAAGGTTTTATTTTCATTACAACTCCAAATTTTCGGCTGTAAAGTTATCATTTTTTTCCACTATTCACACCAACGGCTATTTTTTTGAACTAAACGAGAAGTAACTTCTGAAAAATATCGCTTGTCATTCCTCATCCCGCTTTGCGGGATTCGGAATGACGTTTCTCTTTCGCTTCGCTCATTCGAAATAAAATTTCTGAATTTTTCAGAAGTCTAATAAAATAATTAGGGCGTGGTTCAGTTCCATTTAGTTACATTGTTAGTTTTCTTATGGAACAATAATGATGTTCCTTAAATTCCTTTGTAACTATTTTTTTGTCTAAACTTTAGTAGAAATTATTAATTACGGTTTCTGTTAACTACAATCTGAACAGCAAAATCGTTCATGAATTTCTGTTTGGAACCTTTAAGGTTAAGCAGCATTAGTTTTACAAACCTTCCATTCTCTTTAACTTTTTCTGAATAACTGATGCTCTTTACTTTATAGTCTTCAACATTATACCAGTTGGCAACTGAAATTGTCCAGTTATTATCCAGACATTTTGAAACGTCAGTTTGAAGTTCTTTATAAAGATTTTCTGCTTCTTTAAGGTTATTGGTTTCCAGAAAGAGTGCATTATAGGAAGCATCGGAATCATCAATGAATGCATCTTTTGACTTGTTCAGTTTAACAAAAGTCTGCTTAGAATCGTACAAATTTTCGAATAGTAGAAAATACGCTTTTGCATGAGCAATGATAAAATTTAGAGTAGTACAGAAATCTGAATCGCTAGATAAATTAAGAGAGTTGGACGAAGCAAATGCATATTGAAAAGTATATTTGCCTAAAGAATATAAATCCCCTACAACATAAAGAACCCACTCGCCTTCTTCAGGAACAGATGTAATTATACTTGCAATACCACTTGTACCTTCACTTTGCTTATAAACGTTTCCACTAGGAGAAACAAAAACGATTTTCGGATTAAAAGCATCTGAGTAAACAATAAAGTTTACAGCTTCACCGGCATATAACGGAATTTGATAACCATCGTACCTTCCAAATTCCGGTTTGTATTTATCGGTTTTAGTCAGTTCGCCAATTAATTCATTAAACTCAACATCAAACTGCGCATTTAATGATAACGATATGAAGAAAAAAAGTATTAATAATGTTAATTTCATCGCAATTCCGATATTTATTTACGAATTAAATTCTAATAGTTTTTGAAACGGAAGCAGGTAAATCTTTCACCATTATCCACAGAACAGAAGAAATTATCAAAGTAGTTCCGCTTATAATAAAAATGATACTCTTATCAACCGCATTTTGAATAAATGTTCCAATTACAAGACTAACAAAAAGCTGCGGAAGCACAACAGAGAGGTTAAATATTCCCATAAACAAACCCATTTTAGATTTATTTACTTTTTCTGACATAATAGCAAACGGCAGACTTACAATAGCAGCCCACCCTATTCCACAAATTGCCATAAATATCCAAACATTTAATGATGATGTACCAAACAGAACAATTCCGAAATAACCTAAACCCATAATTCCTACTGATGCAAGATGAGTTTTTACTCTACCGATTTTTTCTGTAATTGGTTCAAGAATAAAAACCGGCAAAAGTGCACCAACTGCATTCAGGATTAAGAATGAAATTGATAGTATCTGACCAGTCTCATTGTTATCAGCGGGATTCAATTTCTGTTCAACAAAACCGATCATATAAACAAACATCGTTTGAACTCCAATCCAGGAAAATGAATGTGCAAAAAGTAATTTTAAGAATTGGCTCCAATCAGTTGCAGAGCTGCTAACATTCACTTCCGTTTGTTCTCTGTGAATTAATTTAGATTCCTTTATAAAGAACAATGGAATTATTGAAAAGAGAAGAACGAGTATAACACCGAAGTAAATAAGAAAATAATTACCGAATATAGCACCAATAGCATAAGCGAGCACACCAAATGAACCGGATATTGTCTGCATCCATGTATAACCTTTTGTTCGTGGCACACCTTCAGGAGTAACATCAGCAATAATTGATCGCGTTGGATTGAAACTAATATTGATTGCAAGATCCAATGTTAATGCAACACAAACTGCAACAATAATAATGTTCGAAAATCCAAAAAAGCTGCTTATAACCCCAATGTAAGGCAAAGCAAATAACATTAATGCAGCAAGTGAACCTCCTATTAAAATAAATGGTCTTCTTCTGCCTCCCCAGAACCAAACATTATCGCTTATCAATCCGACTATCGGCTGCCCAATAATACCGGCGAGTGGTCCTGCTGCCCAGACAAACCCGATTTCGTGAAGCTCCAAATTGAATTTTGTCCTCATCAACCAGCTTAAAGTCGCAATCTGAATTGAAAGGGCAAACCCCATAGCTGTAGCCGGCAAGCTAAGGATTGCATAAAATGGTTTAGATAATTTCTTCTGCATCTCTAACATTGTAACCTCGCAGCAAGTCTATTATTTTTCAAAATGATTAGTTAATTCGCTTTCGCAATAATATCTCGTATCCAAAAGTTAATACTTCCCTAACAAGCGGTAAATTAGGAAATTTTAATTTAGGAATTCCATGCCTGTATCCGTAAATCGGTCTGAACATAAATAATTCCTTTTTAACCGGATAAAAATTTTTTAACATACATAAGAACTCAAATTTTCTAATTACCATTCCGGTATTAAA
>DYHC01000174.1:1592-5097 GCA_020724325.1 Melioribacter roseus | reverse complement strand
CGGAAGGGATTCAACATTTTTATTTTTACAAGATATTTTAGATGAAGTAATCGATCTTTTCCCGGGCAAGTACATTCATATTGGAGGAGACGAAGCTCCAAAAGACAGATGGAGAGAATGCCCGAAATGTCAATTGAGAATAAAAACAGAGAGCTTAAAAGATGAATACGAACTTCAAAGTTATTTCATCAAAAGAATATCTGCCTATCTAAATTCCAAAGGGAAGGAAATTATTGGCTGGGATGAAATTCTTCAAGGCGGACTCGCTCCCGGAGCTATTGTGCAATCGTGGCAAAGTTTTCAAGGTGCTATTGATGCTGCCAGACTTGGACACAGAGTTATTTCGTCACCTGCTTCGCATACATACTTAAATCACGACCCGGAAGACCTTGACTTGCGTATTGCTTATTCATTCAAACCAATTCCAGATGAGTTAACAGTACAAGAGAGGACCTACATACTTGGAAGTGAAGCAAATCTATGGACGGAATATGCACCGCAAGAAACAGTGGATAGTAAATTATTTCCGCGTATCCTGGCTCTTGTGGAAGTATTTTGGAATGACCCAAATAATAAAAATTATGATCAATTTTATTCCCGCGTCCAAAAATCGTATGAGGATTTGACCGCGCTTGGTATTAAGTTTGGGCGCGAAGGTAAAGTTATGACTCCAGTTACAACCTATGATGATGCAAAAAAAGAATTTACTCTTACCATAGAGCGGGGACAAAAAGATATTGAAATTCGTTACACTGTAAACGGCGGCAAGCCGGATGCAAATTCTTCTTTATATTCTGCACCAATTAAGATTAACAATACTTCCACCGTTAATATTGGAGCGTTCAAAAATGGACACTTCATTGGCAAACAATATTCTTTATCGTTCAATTTCCACAAAGCGCTCAACTCTAAAATTATACTAACAAACTTGTTCGATGAAAGATACAGAGCCGGCGGTAACAACGGATTGATTGACGGTGTACGCGGAACAAACAACTTTCGCGATAGACTTTGGCAGGGATTTGAAGGCGTTGATTTTGAAGGACTGATTGACCTTGGCGAAGAAAAAGAAATTTCAACAGTTAATCCGAGATTTTTCTTCGACTGCAATTCATGGATTTTTCTACCGGTAAAAGTTGAAGTTGCTCTCTCTTCGGATAAAATAAATTTCCACAATTCCAAGGTTATAATGAATGATGTTCCGCAAAAAAATTCTGAAATTCTTCAGAAGGATTTTACTGCTCAATTCGACAAACAAAAAGCGCGATATATAAAAGTTAAAGCCGAGAGCATAAAAAAATGCCCCGAATGGCATCCAGGTGCCGGCGGAAAAGCCTGGTTAATGATTGATGAAATAGTGGTTGAATAATTCTTTTACTTATTTAGTTGCAGGGAAATAAATCAAAATGAACGAAATCGAAAAAAAGAAACCTTTGCATGCAGATGCGGTTGAAATTGAGAAAGCGGTTAAGAAATATTTTCCTGAGACCGATCCGCTCGTTTTAAGAAAACTTGAAGAATGGCAGAAACTCAAATTCGGTTTGTTGATGCACTGGGGGCCATCGAGCCAATGGGGAATAGTTGAATCGTGGTCGATCTGTTCCGAAGATGAAGAATGGTGTAAACGTAAAATTGAAAATTATACTGAGTATAAAAATCAATACGAAGGTTTGAAAAGAACTTTTAATCCGGTAAAATTCAACCCAGCTAAATGGGCGGATGCTGCAGAAGCTGCCGGAATGAGATACGTGATTTTCACTACAAAACATCATGACGGATTTTGCATGTACGATTCAAAGTTTACGGATTACAAAATAACTGATGCTGAATGCCCTTTCCATTCCGATCCAAAAGCAAACATCACAAAAGAAATTTTTGATGAATTCAGAAAAAAGAATTTTATGATAGGTGCATATTTTTCAAAACCAGATTGGCATTCGGACTTTTTTTGGTGGCAGAGATTCGCAACTCCAGACCGCAATGCAAATTACGATATAAAAAAATATCCTGACCGCTGGCAAAAATTTGTTGAATTTACACACAATCAAATTGATGAGTTAATGACATACTACGGAAAGATCGACATTCTTTGGTTAGATGGATGCTGGGTTCGTCACTATTCCGAGGCAGATATTGAAGAAGAAAGAAAAAGTTCGGGTGCTAATATTCATCGGATCCAGAATCAAGATATTAACATGCCTTTAATTGCACAAAACTCGCGTAAAAAACAGCCGGGGCTAATTGTTGTTGACCGTGCAGTTCCAGGACCTCACCAAAATTATCTTACACCGGAAAATCAAGTGCCGGATAGAACGCTCCACTTTCCGTGGGAAACATGTATGCCAATAACTTTAAGCTGGAGTTATGAACCCGGATTGGAATACAAACCGGCTCGCAAGTTAATTCACACACTTATTGATGTTGTTGCAAAAGGCGGTAACTTTTTATTAAACATTGCTCCAACACCCGACGGCGATTATGAACAGGAAGCTTATAATCGTTTGAAAGAAATAGGCGAATGGATGAAAATAAACGGTGAAGCAATTTATAATTCTCATCCGGTTGAGCCATACAAAGAAAACAAAATCTGTTTCTCTCAATTATATGACGGAACAGTTTATGCATTCTATCTTGCTGATGAAAATGAAAATTCCATTCCGGCTAAAATTGTATTTAATCAATTCCCGATTTCTTACTACTCAAAGGTAGAACTGCTCGGTTCTTCTGCTAAACTTAAACTCAATATAAATGAAATAGTAATTCCGGAATCCGTTGGAAAAAATCCTCCATGCAAATACGCATGGGTTTTTAAAATATCATAACAAATTAGAAACACTATGAAAAAATTTTATCAATCCATTCTAACAATAATTGTTACAATTATTTTTTGTTCCGAACAGACAAATTCTCAAAACATTGTTATAATAAATCCAACCGACACACCGGAACAGATTATTGAGAAAGCTGCAAATGTTATTCCTTCACCCCGCCAATACGAGTGGCAGAAACTGGAGATGACCGGTTTTATTCATTTCGGAATCAATACGTTCGATGAAGTTGAATGGGGAACACGCTTTACGGATATAACAAAATTTAATCCTGAAGAGATCGATGTAAATCAATGGGTAAAAGTTTTTAAAGAAGCTGGATTTAAAATGATAATTTTAACTGCAAAGCATCACGATGGATTTTGTTTATGGGCAACAAAATATACAGACTATAATATTTCAAAAACTCCTTTTCAAAATGGCAATGGAGATATTGTCCGCGACCTTTCCAACGCATGCCGCGAAGCAGGAATTAAATTCGGAGTTTATCTTTCACCGTGGGACATGCACGAGAAAACTTACGGTACACCAGAATATAATATTTATTTTATGAATCAATTGACAGAGCTGTTAACAAACTATGGTGATATTGCAGAGGTCTGGTTTGACGGTGCTTGCGGTGAAGGACCAGACGGAAGAAAGCAAATTTACGATTGGAATGCCTATTACGAACTAAT
>DYHC01000174.1:0-1582 GCA_020724325.1 Melioribacter roseus | reverse complement strand
GCAAACTTCAGCCAAATGCTGTAATTGCAGTCTCGGGTCCGGATGTACGATGGGTAGGAACAGAATCAGGTTACGGTAGGCAAACTGAGTGGAGCGTTTTGCCCGGCTCAAGTCTGGATCAAAAAGCCATTGCAGAAAAATCTCAGCAGCAAGTATTGGACGGCGCTTTTATTCCACGTGATTTAATGGACGAGGATTTAGGCAGCAGAGATAAAATTAAAAATTCTTCATCATTAATTTGGTACCCGGCAGAAGTTAATGTTTCTATCCGACCAAGATGGTTTTACCATGCAAATGACGATGAAATGGTAAAGTCTCCTCAAAAGCTGGTTGATATCTATTTTAACTCAGTTGGATTAAACGGCGTGCTGTTATTAAATATTCCGCCGGATAAACGCGGGTTGATTCACAATAATGATATCGAAGCGTTGAAAGGTATGCGTTACATCCTTGATGAAACATTCAATGAGAATTTAGCTGCAAATTCCAAAGCAAGAGCAACCAATGAACTTACCGGCTTTGAAGCAAAAAATATACTTGATGGCAATCCGGAAACTTACTGGACAACCACAAGTAATAATTCAACTTTTTCTATCGAGATACAGATGAGCCGTGGTAAAACATTTAATTGTGCTATGATTCAGGAAAATATTTTGAAAGGTCAGAGAATTGAAAAATTCCGCCTGGAATATTGGGACGGGCAATTGTGGCGGACATTTGCAAGAGCTACAACAGTAGGTTATAAAAGGCTGCTTCGATTTCCGGAGATAAATACTGATAGAATAAAAATTGTAATAGAGCAAAGTCGTACGAACCCGACTATATCGTCATTTGGACTATACTTGACTCCACCGGAAATTAATTTTGAATCAAGCAATAGAGCTTTTGAGGATAGTACTTTGATCAATATTTCTTGTAATTCTAAAAGGGTAAAAATCTATTACACGTTGGATGGAAGTACTCCGGATGAAAAATCTAAGTTATATAAAAATGGTATTCCCATTTCAGAATCCTCTACAATAACAGCAATTGCTGTATCTTCTGCAAACAAAAAAAGTCTTCCGATTAAAGCTACATTTAATAAAGTAAAATATTCTGTTAAATATAATTCGGCTTATGACGAAAAGTATAGCGGAGGCAGTAATTATACTTTAATTGATGGTTTTAACGGAAGCGCAAATTTCAAAGACGGCATGTGGCAAGGATTTAACGGAACTAATCTTGATTTAATTATTGACTTGAAAGAAGTAAAGAACATTTCAAACATATCGGCTGGGTTTTTACAAGATATTAATTCATTTATTTTTTTGCCGGAATCAGTCGAGTTTTCATTTTCTGAAGACGGCAATGTATTTAGTAATACTGTAATAATTAAAAATGATATTCCACAAAATGATAAAAGAGAATTGGTAGAAAGATTTAATCTAACACTTAATAATATTGGCGGAAGATTTATACATATAAAAGCTAACAATATTGGCGTTTGTCCGGAATGGCATAAAGGCGCTGATGAAAAAGCATGGCTCTTCTGCGATGAAATTTCAGTAGAATAAATTCTTTCTTAATAAATATAGACTAAAGA
>DYHC01000173.1 GCA_020724325.1 Melioribacter roseus | reverse complement strand
TCAGTGTATTTTTGAGGGCCAACATAAACAACATGAGTGATTTCAGGAACTTTACCGTTTGAAATATGACGGTTAGCAGTAAACAACACTTTTTCATAAGGAAGATCTTTTGGAATATTATCTGCTGTTATTTCGCCATGATAGCTTTGAGGACGGCACTGCAACAAGTAAAAATCCACACCGTTGCTAACAAATTCAATATCAACCGGTGTCTTCATCCTTAACTGAAGAACTTTAAGTATGGTATCAACTTTTTTAAGGAAGTCTGTTTTATTTATTAGTCCATCAAACGTAACAATATATTCAGTATTTGCATCTTCAATTTCGTATTTCATTGGCTGCCGGATCATATTACCTTGCATCACCGAGAAAACATTTCCGAAAGCAGGATATTTATTGCCGCATTCTTTGATAAGTTTACTTATCGCAATTGTCTCGAATTCGTTGGTCTTTAAATTAATCACGTCAATCTTTTTGGGAGAATAATGGATCAGTTCTTCGGGAGAGATATTAATTTTCAACTTTGGTTGACCGGGGGAAACGAGTACCGGATAATCATCGCTCAACCGGTCAACTGCTCTAGTTCCAAGTCCGGCAACAATTCTAACAAGACCGTCTTCCCTTTTAATTCGGGGCGACCAACGGAATTCATTGTTGCTGAATGCAACACCTGCAAAAGCAGGTATAAAATAATCGCCCACTTTTTCACCAACAACTTCCTGAATCATAACACCCATTTCTTCGTGGAAGTCGAGTAGTCCCCGTTCGGCTCTATATTCAATTGGATCCGGGCTGAATGTAGAAGCATACACTTCTGCGATAGCATCCATCAATGCAGATAAGCGCTGCGGCTTAGTACCCTGGTTAGCAAGGAACAGACTTTTATATTTTCCGGAAAAAGCAGAGCCCATTTGATCTTCGAGTAAGCTGGAACTTCTTACTACAAGAGGATTTTCGCCCAGATCATCGAGTGCAACGGATAATCCTTTCAATATATCCGGCGGGAATTCAGAATTTTTAAATAACTGAACAATGTGCGGATATTCAATTCTGATTTCATCAACTTCCTTGTATTTCTGTTCGAACACTTCCTCAAGATTATTATACTGCATGAAATAGAGGATGCCGTCAGAAGTAATGAACCATGATTTAGGAGTTTTTATATCTCTCAGTAATTCATTCTGTTCACTTTCTTTCTGCAGTATATGATACGCCAAAAAAATTCCGGCGCTCTTGCCTCCCAATTTTCCATGACTACCCGGAGGAAAAATCATTTTATCAATCAGCTTGTAAAAATCGGTAAGTTTAACATATTCTTTTGCAATGCTTATATATTCAAGCTGTTCGGTAAAAAATCTTCTTAAAAGCGAAACCCGCAAACCTTTTATTGTTGAAGGAGGAAGTTCAAACTTTTCAGGAGCCATGTGGTAATACTTTCTAATTGCATCTGCAATTTCTGCAAGAGATGTATCCTGACTTTCAACTACTTTAATAAGCGAGCTCGATTTATCTTCCTGAATCCATTTTTGAATTCTGCTTAATATTACATCATCTGGCAAATTTTCATCAGCCAATCTTTGAATTGTTTCAACGTATTGATCATAATTAAGAATCTTTTTCACTTTCAAAGGTTTATTATCGTCCGCAGCAGAATCTTCTTCACCTGCACGTCTTGCAATGCTTGTATGTTTCATTAACATTTCCGCTTCTTCAACGCCTTTCCAGCATAAAAGATGAAGCATCTTTCTCATAAGACTTATAAAAAGATTAGGATCTGTTTTACGGATCATATCTAGAACTATTCGCCACTCTCCTTTTGCTTTGCCTTGAACAGATTCTCTAGCAGCTTTGAACTCATTAAAGACAGTTTTCAGTTTCTGATGAAGTATAAAATGACCTAACCTTTCTGCAATTGTATCTAGTAATTTCTTTTCTTCTTTTAGAAATGGTCCTAAATTGGCTGTAGGCATCTCTTCCAGATAGAAAACTGAAATAGAACCGACATTCTGTTCCTGAACAATAATATCTGAAGTAAGCTGCCATCTGGTTTCCTCGAAATCGCTGGTTTGATAAACAATATCACCGTAGATCAATTTTGCTTTTGTAACATGAGGGAATTGCCATGCCTGAGGAATAGCATTAATAACTGTATGAAATGCTTGACGCAGAGAAATATCGGATCGGTTTAAGCTGTCTTCAATTGTGTATAAGCAATTAAGTTCTTTTGCTCTTTCCTGAAGTTCTAATACCAGATGATCTATTGGTTTCTGTTCTCTAATCATTTTCTAATTACTCCTATTCCCTTTCGTCCATCAACTTTTATTTTAAGAGGGTTATTAAGTTGAACATGCTTTACAAATTCTGTTTCATTAACCAATGTTTGTTTATTTAGCCAATCCCAATCAATAGCAAACTTTCCGTCAAAAGTTATTGAAAAATAACAAACTTTAAAACTGGACAAGTTATGGAAAAAGTGTGAGCCCTGACTAAGCTCCACATTAATACCAAATAAAGTCGATTCAACAATCACTCTGGCGCCGGCTATCTGGCTCCAGTCAATTGGAATACCGAGCCATGGGTCAGACGATCCCCATCTTCCGAATCCTATTAACAGATAAGGACGTTTTTCTCTAACCAGTTCTTTATTTATTGAATCTATTTCCTGTGCAATTTTTTGAGTATACTTTTTATCAAACCGATCGGGATTCACAAAAACAACATCTAAAATATTTTCTATAATACCATTACCCATTACTCTGTTAGAAGCAATTAAGTTATTATCACTCTCCAATTCAGATTCTTCTATTTCAACTTCTTCAGAAGAAACTGCCATGGGGCGAACCTGCAAAAAACCGAAGTGCAGTTTATTGGTTTCTTTTTGTATTGTTACAGCAAATTCAATTTCAACTGGATTTTCCAGAGCATCTGATGAAACCTTCATAAGTTTTTTTACCAGATCATTAAAACCAAATTCGTTGATATGTAAGAGCGGCATAAAATTTATTACTCTTGGTCCATCAGCACCAACGCCCATAACTATTTTATTTGATCGTGAATCGTATGTGGAAGCAATATGAATTAATGTATTATCATAATCAGCATCTTGCAAATTGTTAAGCGATAAAAATTCAGTCTCTTTTGTTGGGTCATAATCCACAACGGGATTCATATTAACAGTCCAGAAAGTAGTTTGAGTTGTATTAAGCATATCTTTAGGGTCTCCAAATGGCGGAGGGGATTTTGGATAAGCGGGACAATAAGACCATACAATTCCGCCGTCAACAATAGTTTTGCCTAAACCAAGCGCAAGGTTTATAACACCCTGTTCGGGTTTCGATTTACCGGAAGGATAATAATTGAACGACTTAGCAACGCCAGAAAAGTGAGGATAGTATCTTAGATTTCTCTTCTGCCCAACAACTTCCTGAATAATTACCGCCATTTTTTCTTCGTTAATAGAATGGCTTGATACTTCGAAATAATCTTTGGAATGTTTAAAGAACGTAGATGCATAAACAAATTTTATTGCTTCAACAAGTTTAGTAAACCGGGTATCGATACTCGGCTGATTATTGGGAATCATTTTAGTAGCATAAATACCGGCAAATGGTTCATACTTTGCATCTTCCAGCATACTTGATGATCTGACAGCCAGCGGCACTTTTACTTTTTCAATTAATGTTCTAAGGTCTCCTAAAATTTCAACCGGCAGATCGGCTTTTAAAAATTCATTAACAATTTTGAAATCTGATTTTTCACTTAAAGCAAATTGGAAAAGATTATTCCTTTCTATGAATGAATCAAAAATAGAAGTCCTTAGAACAACCATTTTGGGAATGGATACAACAGTATAGGGAAATTCATCCTGTTTGATATTTTCATCAATTATTTGTTTAATAAATGCTAAACCGCTCGCTTTACCGCCAAATGAACCGCTGCCAATCCATGAAAAGGTTTCTTCCGATTCAAAAAAATCTCTGTTGAATTGTGGAAGTGAAATATTTTTATTGACGTAGTTCAAATTGTTCCTGCAAAAAAAAACCGGAAATTGATAATTCAACTTCCGGCTGCAAAATAAAAGAACTGACTTAATTTTCAAAGAAACTGTTAACTAAACCCAACCTCTGTCTTTACAAGCCTGAGCAACGCGGTTTACCGAAATAACATAAGCCGCATCTCTCATGTAAAGGTTTCTCTTTCTTGCAAGTTCACTAACAGCAAGATAAGCAGATGTCATCTTAACATCCAGTTTGCTAAGAACTTCGTCTCGTTCCCAGTAATAATTCATGTTACATTGAACCTGTTCAAAGTAGCTGCATGTAACTCCACCGGCGTTTGCAAGGAAATCCGGTATTGCAAAAATTCTTCTTTCATGAATAACTTTATCTGCTTCAGGAGTAGTAGGACCATTAGCCCCTTCAGCAATAATCTTAACACGTTTGGAAATTTTGTTAACGTTATCGGCTCTTACCTGGTTTTCCAGTGCACATGGCAGAAGAATATCAACGTCTTGTTCAATCCATGCTTCGCCATCAAGCACTTCATAACCAAGTTCTTTAGCTTTCACTTTATCAATTCCGCCAAACTTATCGGTAATTTTAAGCAGCTCTTGAAGGTCAACACCGGTTTTTCTTCTGAATGTATAAGAACATTGATCGCCCTGATCCCAGCTGGAAACACAAATAACTTTACCGCCTAATTTAACATAGAGTTCGATAGCATACTGAGCAACATTACCAAAACCTTGAATAGCTGCAGTTGTATCTTCAGGTCTAATTCCTAATTCTTTTAGAGCTTCTCTAACAGTAAAAATAACACCGTAACCGGTAGCTTCAGTTCTGCCAAGAGAACCGCCCATACCAACAGGTTTACCAGTAATAAACCCGGGATATTTTTCACCGCTTATAGCTTCGAATTCATCAAGCATCCATAACATATGCTGCGCGTTAGTCATAACATCTGGAGCAGGAACGTCAATTAACGGTCCGACGTTCTTTGCCAATTGCCGTACGTAACCGCGGCAAATATGCTCTTGTTCCTGCATACTTAAATGATGAGGGTCGCAAATTACCCCTCCTTTTCCTCCGCCTAACGGAAT
>DYHC01000172.1 GCA_020724325.1 Melioribacter roseus | reverse complement strand
GGAATATTTACTACTGCACATTTCCACGTCATCCACATCGCTAATGCTCTAACAGTATCAACAGTTTCTTGCGGGTGAAAGCGGATTCCACCCTTACACGGACCACGCGAATCATTATGCTGAACTCTGAATCCTCTAAATACTTTTGTAGTTCCATCGTCCATTTTAACCGGAATACTGAAATGGTATTCACGTAATGGATTTCTTAAAAGATGACGTGTAGCTTCTTCAAGATTTAGAATTTCTGCAACTTTGTCGAATTGAGCTTGCGCCATTTCAAAGGGATTAAATTCTTTACTTGCCATTGATAACCTCGGACTGAATTATGTTTAACAATCAACCTGGAGAACCAATCAGATTTACTTCCCTTAGTCGTTAATCTATGGCTCGTTTACAATCCAAGTCCTAATATTTGCATACGAAAAATAGACAGTACTGCCTTCTTAAACAAACAAAAATCGTTTAGTTAAATTCCTGCTAACTGTTATTAAATGAATTTTGGCTTATCTAAAAAATGAATATTTGACTGATTTTTAAGCATTTCCACGGCTTTTTCAGGTGTTAAATCCCTTTGCGGCTGGGCTAACATTTCGTAACCAACCATAAACTTTTTGATTGAAGCAGAGCGGAGTAAAGGTGGATAAAAATGAATATGCCAATGCCATTCTTTATAATCTTTGCCATCTGTTGGTGCCTGATGAATTCCCATAGAGTATGGAAAAGAGGTTGTAAATAAATTATCGTATCTAATTGTTATTTCTAATATTGCTTCCGCTAAAAACTCATTTAATGTGGAATCCATTTTCAAGAAATTTTGATCGTGATGTTTTGGAATAATCATTGTTTCGAACGGCCATACCGCCCAAAATGGCACCAATACAGTAAAGCTCTGGTTTTCAAAAACTATTCTCTCGTTTTTCTTTTTTTCATGAAGTAAATAATCGCATAAAAGGCAGTACTTCTTTTTTACGAAATATTTTTTTTGTGTTTCAGTTTCTTTCATTGCTTCGTTAGGAATTGAATATTGTGCCCAAATCTGCCCGTGAGGATGAGGATTGCTACAACCCATCAGCTCTCCCTTATTTTCAAATATTGTTACATAGTTTATCAAATCTTTTTTTGAGAGTTGATCAAATTCACTTTTCCAAGCATCAATTACATTTACTATACTGCACTTTTCTAAACGTGCCAATGTTAAATTGTGTCTTGGTGAAAAACAGACTACCTTACAAATTCCCGGCTCGGTCTTAGCCATAAGTAAATCGGATTCGTTAATCTCTGCAAGATTATTATTTGGAATCATTGCACTGAAATCATTTTCAAAAACAAATGTGGAATTATAATTTGGATTTTTATTGCCGCCGGCTCGTTCATTCCCCGGACACAAATAACATTTTGGGTCATAATAAATTTCTGTTTTGTCTCTTTCCAATTCAACTTTACCTTGCCATGGTCTCATTACCCTTTGCGGGGAAATTAAAACCCATTCATTTGTTAATATATTTTTACGCAGGTGAGGAGACTTATCAATTTTTGTCATTCTACTTTTTCCTTTTTTGTTTGAAGAGACCCTCGAAAAATGCTGCTTGTCATACCGCCCCAGTCCAACAGTTGACGGATCGGCAGAGTCGAACCCAAACCTTGAAGGTCAAGCGTTGTTATTTGATACATTGATGACCTTCAAGGTTTTTGAGTTTCTTAGTCGCTCCGCTCCTTCGAAATGCAATTTCGATCCCTATTCATCGGGGGAGAAATAACATTTCTCAGTCTCCCGACAAGTCGGGATCCTTCGAAATGACACTACTGAATTTTTCAGAAATTTCTATTGGAAATAATTAATAAACTATTCTATTTTATTATTAGTTTAACAACAATTATCTAAAAAATAACAAAATGTACTAAGATGAAAAACATTATTAAACTAACGTTGGTAATATTTCTTATTACCTCTCACATTCCAGCACAATCACTTAAATATCCACTAACAAAAAAAATTGAGCATACTGATAATTATCACGGAACAATTGTTTCCGATCCATACAGATGGCTGGAAGATGATCAATCTGCTGAAACTAAAAAATGGGTTGAAATACAAAATCAATTAACATTCGGTTATCTTGAGCAGATTCCTTTCAGAGAGAAAATAAAGAACCGACTAACCGAGCTATTCAATTATGAAAAATTCTCTGCTCCTACAAAGGTAGGCGAATATTATGTTTACTCTAAAAATGACGGGCTTCAGGAACAAAGTGTAATTTATATTCAGAAAGGATTGGAAGGTGAACCGGAAGTATTTATAGACCCCAACAAATTTTCTAGCGATGGTTCAGTAAGTCTTGCCGGGTTAAGCTTTTCTAAGGATTATCGCTATGCTTCTTATATGATTTCTAAAGGCGGTTCCGATTGGCGGGAGATTTTTGTTATTGATGTTGCAACAAAAAAATTATTACAAGATCATATCAAGTGGTCAAAATTCAGCGGAATGGCTTGGTATAATGACGGTTTCTATTACAGCAGATACAATGAACCTTTACCGGGCGATGAGCTTAAACAGGCAAATGAAAATCAGAAATTATTTTATCATAAACTCGGGACTCCTCAATCAGAAGATATTTTAATTTTGGAGGATAGAGAAAATCCCAAACGTCTCTTCGGTGCTTTTGTTACCGATGATCAAAGGTATTTATTAATAAATGTTGCACAAGGTTCATCCAGTTATAACGGCTTGATGTATAAGGATCTTGAAAACAATAGTGAAATTAAATGGCTGTTCAATAAGTTTGACGCAAGATATTCTGTAATTGATAATATCGACAATAAATTTTTAGTTATTACAAATTACGAAGCACCTAATAATAAAATAATTGCGGTCGATCCGTTAAAACCCGGAAAAGAAAACTGGGCAACTGTAATTCCAGAATCTAAAAATGTTATTCAGAACATTTCTGTTCTGGATGAAAAATTGTTAATAACTTATTTGCAAGATGCTAACAGCAAAGTGCGTGTATACAGTATTGAGGGAAAGTATCTATATGAAGTAGAGCTTCCAACTTTAGGTACAGTATCTGGTTTCGCCGGCAAAAAGGAGAATACAGAAACGTTCTATACGTTTACTTCATTCATTTATCCTCCAACCGTTTTTAAGTACGATGTAAGAAACAATAAATCGGAATTGTTCCGTAAATCCAACATTAAATTTGATGCAGCAAAATACGAGACAAAACAGATTTTTTATGAAAGTAAAGATGGAACAAAGATTCCATTATTTATTGTTCATAAGAAAGGATTGAACCTGGACGGAAATAATCCGGCATTATTATATGCCTACGGCGGATTTAATATTTCTATGCTGCCCGGATTCTCTGAAACCAGAATCCCATTGCTTGAGAACAATGTTGTTTATGCGATGGCTTGTTTAAGAGGCGGCAGTGAATACGGCGAAGCATGGCACAAAGCCGGAATGCTTGAAAATAAGCAGAATGTTTTTGATGACTTTATTGCTGCAGCAGAATGGTTAATTAGGAATAAATATACTTCCTCTAATAAGTTAGCAATTCAAGGTGTATCAAACGGAGGTTTACTTGTTGGTGCTGTTGTTAATCAAAGACCCGAACTTTTCAAGGTAGCTTTCCCACAGGTCGGCGTAATGGATATGCTAAGATTTCACAAGTTTACAATCGGCTGGGCATGGGTATCAGAATATGGTTCTAGCGATAACCCAGAGCAGTTCAAATTTTTATATGCTTATTCGCCTCTTCATAATATCAAGAAAAAAGAGAATTACCCGGCTACATTAGTTACAACTGCAGATCATGATGATAGAGTTGTTCCTGCGCATTCATTCAAATACGCTGCAACTCTGCAAGAAAATAATATTGGTAATAATCCTACTCTAATTCGTATTGAGACAAAAGTTGGACATGGCGCGGGAACCAGTACATCAAAGACAATTGAATTATACGCCGACTTGTGGTCATTTATGTTCTTTAATATGGGCTTTACACCTTATTATTAATTAACTAAAAAAACAACAAAATAACAGAGATAAAATGCCTGGAATAAGTTTAACCGCTTCCTTAAAAGCTGAATACCAGCAATTATTCGATAACTGCAACATTAGAACTGAGAGGTTATCAGAAATTGATAGTATCATTCAAAAAATAATTAGCAATAAAACCAGATATGAATCTGTAGGTGATCAATTAAACATTCCATGGTATGTAATTGCATCAATTCATAACATGGAATCATCTCTCAATTTTAATTGTCACTTGCACAATGGAGAACCATTAACAGCGAGGACAAGAAACGTTCCAGCCGGACGCCCTCTAATAGGAAATCCTCCTTTCACATGGGAAGCCAGCGCCATAGATTCTCTTCAACTACAGCGTCTTGATACATGGCGCTACTGGTTAATACCCGGCATACTATATAAAATTGAAGAATATAACGGATGGGGTTACCGCAGACGGCATCCTGAGATACTCTCTCCTTATCTATGGAGCGGCTCATATTATTACTCGAAAGGGAAATATGTTGCTGATGGAAGATGGTCTGATAATGTTTCTTCTGATCAAATTGGTGCCGGATTAATAATACGAAGACTGGCTGAAAAAAATCTTATTTCATTAGAAAGATTCTTTTCGGATGATTCGAATAAACCGATGGTCTATTACTCAACAAGAAAAATTGAATACGGTGAACAGCTTCAAAAATTCTTAAATTTATTCCCGGGTATTTATCTGCTGGTTGATGGAAAGCCAGCCGAGAAAACATCGAATGCTTTTAAACTTATTACCGGTAATTACTTAAACGGCGATCCAAGATTGTGAATGTGATTGTTGTACTACACTTTAATTATTGTATTAATCGATAGGAACCCCGATGATAATCAAAACTCTTAAACAACTAAAAAGAATTACTATTATCCTTGTTGGTTTTACTGTTTTGTCCATTGGTATCTTGATGATAGTTCTTCCCGGTCCGGCTTTTATTTTAATTCCGGTTGGGCTCTCAATACTGGCAACAGAACTTATTTGGGCAAAAAAATTAAGGGATAAATTAAAAGATAAAATTTCCAGCATGATTCCGAATAAAC
>DYHC01000171.1 GCA_020724325.1 Melioribacter roseus | reverse complement strand
CATCATATTTTACCGATAGTTCTCGAAGTGCTTTTAATAATATAATTATGCTTACCTTTCTAACAAGCATTGGATTAGGTTCCTTATTCCTGGTAGCAATTGAATATATTGCCGGTGCTGTCTGGAGTACTCCGTTTAGAAGAATTCCAGAATTTCTCTCTGCTCTTCTACTTGTTCTTCCGGTTGTAGTAATTCCCTTGCTCTTTAAACTCGGTGATATTTTCCATTGGATGCATCCCGAAGTTGTTGAAGCAGATAAAATCTTAAAAGGGAAAGCACCGTATCTTAATATCGATTTCTTTATGGTTCGTGTTGTAATGTTTTTTTTGTTGTGGATTCTATTTTATTATTTCATTACAAAAACTTCAAAAAAACAGGATGCAACGTTTGATCCATCCTTAACTAAAAAGAACATAAAATTTTCTGCAGCTTATATTCCAGTTTTTGGAATTACGATTTCATTTTTTGCATTCGATTGGCTCATGAGCTTAGAGCCGCACTGGTTCTCAACAATATTTGGAGTTTATTATTTCTCCGGTTCTATCCTGGCTGCTTTTGCTGCAGTAACTTTTATTGTGGTGCTATTAAATGAAAACGGTTATTTAGTTAAAGGATTGACAAACGACCATTACTATAGCCTCGGTGCCTTTATGTTTGCATTTACTAATTTCTGGGCATACATTGCATTTAGTCAGTTCCTGTTAATTTGGTATGCTAATCTGCCGGAAGAAACTTTCTGGTTCTTACATAGATGGGAAGGTACCTGGGTCTATTACTCAATAGGTTTGATTTTTGTCCGCTTCGCAATTCCTTACTTTGGATTATTATCGCAACCATCCAAAATGGATCCTAAGAGATTAAAAATTATGTCCATTTGGCTGCTCTTTGCTCACTGGTATGATTTATATTGGTTAGCTATGCCAAATTATAGTAAAGAAGGAGTATTGTTCAGCTGGATAGAAATTTCTTTTCCGGTTCTAACCGTTGGTGTGGTAATTCTTTTGTTTGTACAACTTTCAAAGAAGAATAATTTAGTTGCAGTTGGTGATCCAAAACTTAAACGTGGAATTGATTTCAGATTATAAAATTTTTTTACGAATATGGAAAAACAAAAAATACGTGAGGAAATCGACTTTAAGGATTTATTAATTTCCCCGATACGATTGTACGGCTGGTTCTTTGTCTATTTCTTTCTTTTAATTCTAGGATTCGGAATTTTCTTCGCTCATAAATTAATTCCTATATCTTATAATGAACAAACAGTTGGTATTATCGATTCATCTTTAGTAAAAAAAGAAATAGTTGAGAAAAAGGGAGGAATAATTCCTGCTGTTGATCTCAAATCTGTAGTAAATCCAACCGCAGAAATGATTGCAAATGGAAAAGAATTGTATGACGGCAATTGTAAATCGTGCCATGGAGATAACGGGCTTGGTGATGGACCGGCTGGATTGATGCTGAATCCAAAACCAAGAAATTTTCATCTGTCCGATGGCTGGACGAATGGACGCACTATAGATGCCTTGTACAAAACTTTGCACGAGGGAATTATTACTAGAGGAATGGCAGCTTACGAATATTTAGCGCCGTCAGACCGATTTGATATTATTCATTACTTCAGGACATTTGCAGATTTTCCAGCTGTAACAGCAGAACAAGTGAATCAATTAAATACTGCTTATAATCTATCTGCCGGCACAATTCAACCTAATCAAATTCCAGTGAGCAAAGCAGCTAAATTAATTCTTACCGAAAATGCTCAACTAAATCTTAAGGTTGCTGCGGCTAAGGAAAAGTTCTTATCTGCACATAACGCTTCGGCAGGTTTGCTCCTAAAAAATGTCAGTAACATTGATAAAGCTCTTTATCTTTTTATTTCTAATCCCCAGCTTAGTGCTGAACAATTATTCTGGATAATCAAAAATGCTCCCCACGATTATGGATTTAAACCAACTATTACCAGAATTTCATTAGAAGAGTTTCGCTTTTTTGTTGATTATGTGAAATCAATAACTTAATAAATGGCAATGAATACTATTAGAAATATTAATCTAACTTATTTGATTATAGTTATTTGTCTATTTTATAACACAAAATCGGTTGCACAAAATACTATTGAAATAGGTATAGATGAAAAACTAGGTAATTATTTACCACTGGATCTTGCATTTTTTAATAGCGATGGCGAAAAAGTTTTCTTGAAAGACATTATAAATAAACCTGTGCTCCTTGCTCTTGTTTATTATGAATGTCCTGGTATTTGCAGCCCCTTGTTAAATGAATTAACGTGGACAATTGACAAAATAGAACTAGAACCCGGAGCAGATTTTAAAATAATTGCCCTTAGCTTTGACCACAGAGAGACTCCGGCAATAGCAGCTAAGTGGAAGAAAAATTATTTACACACACTTAAAAGAAGATTCAATCCAGAAGATTGGATTTTTCTTACGGGAGACTCAGCAAGTATTCATAAATTGACTGATGCAGCAGGATATTATTTTAAAAAAAGTTCCGATGGTCAATATATTCATGCTGGTGCGGTTTTAACCATTGCGCCAGATGGAAAGATCTCGCGCTACTTGTTTGGAACTTCATTTAATCCGTTCGATGTTAAGATGGCATTAATTGATGCCAAAGCCGGCAAAACTAATCCAACAATTTCTAAGTTTCTTCAATTCTGTTTCAGTTACGATCCTGAAGGAAGACAGTATACTTTGAATATTACAAGAATTATAGGATTAGTAATGCTGATTGGTGTTGGAATATTTTTAATTGTTTTATTGAAAAAGAAAAAAAAGAATGAGGGAGTTTAGATAAATGAACAACGGTTCTTCTGCCGTGATTGAAAATAGTTTTTACAAACAGAGCACAAATAAACATTCCGGAATTCTATCATGGTTACTTACTACAGATCATAAAAGAATTGGTATAATGTATGGTGTAACAATTCTGTTTTTCTTTCTTGTAGGTGTAATTATTGGTTTTCTAATGCGCCTTGAATTGATTGCACCGGGAAAAACAATTGTTGATGCTCAAACATATAATTCATTATTTACGCTTCACGGTGTAATAATGATTTTCCTATTTATAATTCCCGGACTTCCGGCAATCTTCGGAAACTTTTTTTTACCGATTCAAATTGGTGCGCGCGATGTTGCTTTCCCAAGGTTGAATTTACTTTCATATTATATCTATGTAGCAGGTGCTATATTAGCGCTGCTTTCTGTTATACTTCCTGGTGGAGCAATTGATACGGGCTGGACTTTTTATATTCCATATAGTGTAAGAAGCAACACAAATGTTTCGCTTCCGCTGTTAGCTGCATTTGTTCTCGGCTTTTCATCAATATTAACCGGACTAAATTTTGTTACTACTGTACACAGATTACGAGCACCGGGGATGACTTTTTTCAAAATGCCATTGTTTGTATGGGCAACTTATGCAACCGCGTGGATTCAAATTATTGCTACACCCATTGTTGGAATAACAATAGTTTTGGTTATTCTGGAAAGATTATTTGGTGTTGGAATATTTGACCCGGCACTTGGCGGCGACCCAATACTTTTCCAGCATCTATTCTGGATCTATTCGCATCCGGCAGTTTATATAATGATTTTACCGGCTATGGGTGTTGTATCGGAAATTATTCCAACATTTGCTCGCAGAACAATCTTTGGATATAAAGCTATTGCACTTTCTTCTCTTGCAATTGCATTTGTTGGTTATCTTGTTTGGGCTCATCATATGTTCACTAGCGGTATGAGCGATACTGCACGCTGGATTTTTTCGCTTCTTACATTTATTGTTGCCTTACCTTCTGGTGTAAAAATATTCAATTGGGTTGCAACATTGTATAAGGGTTCAATCGACCCTAAACCTCCTTTTCTCTGGGTAATGTCCTTTATCTTTTTGTTCTCTATAGGCGGATTAACAGGATTAGTTCTTGGTTCCTTAGCAACTAATATCCATGTTCATGATACATATTTTGTAGTTGCTCACTTTCATTTTGTAATGTTCGGCGGAACAGGAACAATATTCTTTGCTGCCCTTCATTATTGGTTCCCAAAAATGTTCGGAAGGATGTACAACGATAAATTTGCAAATTTAGGTGTTCTCGGTTTCTTCGTTGGATTTATAATGCTTTACTTCCCGAAGTTTATTTTGGGTTATATGGGAATGCCAAGAAGATATTATGATTATTTACCGGAGTTCGCAAATCTTCAACTGATTTCAACTATCGGCTCGTGGATATTATCATTAACAATTTTCTTTATTGTAGGTTATCTTATTCATGCGTTGCTAAAAGGAAATAGAGCAACTTCAAATCCCTGGGGAGGTGTAACGTTGGAATGGCATATTCAATCACCGCCTACTATGGAAAATTTCCATGAGATCCCAAATATTACTCGAATGCCCTACGATTTTAGTCAGCTAAAGGAGATGAAAAATGAGTAGTCACAATTCAGAAGCGGCTGTTCAAAATCATGTCCATCGTGATTACGTCGGTGCTAAAATGGGAATGTGGTTATTCCTGTTTACTGAGTTGCTATTATTTGGAGGATTGTTCTTAGTATATGCTGTTTACCGCTATCAATATCCAGATCAATTTCATTTAGCTGGAATGGAATTAAATACAGGTATTGGAACGTTGAAAACAATAATTCTGTTGACAAGCAGTTTAACAGTGGCATTATCTATTGCTGCTATTCAAAAGAGAAATAAATTTTTATCTATACTGATGCTTTTTATGACATTGATGTTTGCATTAATGTTTATGATTAATAAATATTTTGAATGGTCGGCTAAGTTTTCTCATGGTATATATCCGGGTTCGGATGAATTACTTGGTCTTCCTAACGGACAGATTTTATTTTTCGGATTATATTATGTTATGACCGGTCTTCATGGTTTACACGTATTGATAGGTATTGTAATTCTATCAATAATTCTTGTAATGATAATTAAAGATAAGATTACGTATGATAATTATGTTAAACTAGAAAACTCGGGTTTATACTGGCATCTTGTAGATCTAATCTGGATTTTCTTGTTCCCGTTATTCTATCTAATTCAGTGAGGAATTCATGCACGAAAAAAATAATCATCATATTGGTTACAGTACTTA
>DYHC01000170.1 GCA_020724325.1 Melioribacter roseus | reverse complement strand
AGAGATTCAGGCTTACTAAAAAGGGCACGCTTTTGCGAAAGCAGGGCATTAAACCTGTCGGTGTGCCCGGCAATCCAGTTAATCATATATCAGCCATAAGAAGCGCCGGCTGCAAAAGTATTTTTTGGATCGATAAAATTAAAAGTAGCAATTGCGTGGTCATAAGTGTTCATCAAATCAACATAAACTTTTCCACCCCAATCGCCGGAAATTTCATCTGTAAATTTTTGACCGTATCCGGTTGAACCTCTTGGGTTTGGAGCTATTACAACGTAACCTTTAGAAGCAAATAGTTGTAAGTTCCATCTAAAATGAAAATCGTCCGCCCAGTTTCCTTGAGGGCCGCCGTGAATTAAAAATATCAATGGATATTTTTTCTTAGAATCAAAAAAAGGTGGTTTTATTAATATCGATTCTACATTAACGCTTTCTGCACCAACGCACCAAAAAGTTTCAAATGACCCGAATTGCAGCTGGGATAGTAAATCACTATTAATATTTGTTATTTGAGTATAACCGCCGCCTTTTGTTTTTAATGAGAAAATTTCGTACGGATAAGTAGATTGCTGACGTTTAAAAAATATGTTAGCTCCATCTGCAGAAACTTTCATATCGGCATTTACGCCGTCTTTAACAAAAATAATATTCTCGCTTGTAGCAATGTCAAAACGGTAGATTGATTGATAAACTTCATTGTCAGCATTATAATAAATGTACTTCCCATCTGGCGACCAAATTACTTGTCCAATTGAAATATCAAGTTTATCAGTTAAATTTCTTAACTCACCGGTCGTGCGGTTGTAGAGCATAAGAGTTTGTTTATCAGCTTCAAAACCGGCTCGTGCCATTGAACGGAATGCAATATGATTACCATCAGGTGAATAAACCGGTTGATTGTCATTCCCTAAACTTTTCGAAATCTTTTTGTATGGTGTTGGAGAATCTTTTTTAATATCAGGCACATTAATAATAAAAATATCATTGTTGGTACTTGTTGCTAACATTTTATCTGTATTCATTGTAAATGCAATTTCTTTTCCATCGGGCGAAATTGCATAATCAATATATCCGCCGAGTGCAATAGGCGGAACATCATAAATGCTTTTAAGTGTTACGTCAATTACTTCCTTTGTTTCTACATCTAATAAGAAGAGATGACTTCTTTTGTCTCCGCGCCAATCGTTCCAGTGACGGTACATTAACTCAGTAAATATTTTTGCTTTAACTTTACTTTCTTCTGCAGCTTTATCTTTTTGTTCATTGCACTCTTGAGTTATACATTCAGGATAAACAGAAGAGACGAAAAGAATTTTTTTCCCGTCTTTAGACCAAATATGCCCTGAAGCTCCGGTGTATAAATTAGTTAATTGAAGATCGTTTTTTCCTTCGAGATCGCACAGCCAAATATTTCCTTTTAAAGAATAGGCAATGCTTTTTCCATCCGGCGAAAATGAAGGCGAGCTTTCATTTGCTTCAGAATTTTTTAATGGACGCAAATTTTTTCCGTCTGAATCGATCAGCCAAATGTCAGAATTTCCTTTGTTCGATTCCATGTTAAATGTAGTTGCCTCAAATGCAATCGTTTTGCCGTCGGGAGAAATATCGAATGCTCCAATTCGTTTCATGTTCCACATATCTTCAACGGTCATTGCTCGTTTCTGTTGACCATTGATTTGAATTATTGCGATAATAATTATTAAAAAAGTGATAAGCCGTTTCATTGCTGCCTCTATAGATTTGATTTTCCTAAATGCAAATTATGAAAAGGAGAGGGGAAATTAAATAGCAAATGTTAATCAAACTTAGTTAAAAATAATTTTGTACAAAGCTGCAAAAAAAAGAGACCCCTAAAAATTTTAGTAATTTATAATTGACAAAAAAACAGATGACTATAAAAGGGAGTCTTATATTGTATTCTCTAGCGCAAAGTCAAAATAAAAGTGGACAGTGCAGATGCAAAATTGTGCTGTTGTTAATTAACTCTTATTTTTGAGGAGAGATTAGGTGCTATTCTCTAAACACTTTATACACTTACACAATTATTTATAAAGAATCTAAACTTTACCAAGCAACCTTTTTATTTTATTTTTATTATTAACCAGCACGATTATTGGTTTATGTGCCGCTGCTTCCTTTTCATCAAAGAGTGCATAGCAGGCAATAATAATTAGATCTCCCTTTTGCACTTTTCTAGCTGCAGCACCGTTAAGACTAATCTCTCCTTTTTTACCTTCAATTACATAAGTTGTAAATCGTTCACCATTATTTATGTTATAAATTTCTACTCTTTCGAATAAATTCAGTTTTGCCGCTTTTATCAGTTTTTTATCTATGGCAATACTTCCTTCGTAATCTAATTCCGAGCCTGTTACTAGAGCGCGATGAATTTTTGATTTTAGCATTGTTAACAACATCATGATTCCCTTCATTAATTATTTAAGAAAAATGAATAGAGCAATCCTCTTAAAACGAGCTCCGGTAGAATTGAGTTAAATAGGTTTTCGTTTTGGAATAAATGTACGAATCCGCCAGTTCCTATTATAATTACATCCTGCCCCGTAAATTCTTCCATAATTATCCGTGAAGTAATTTCTTTAACCATTCCCAATTGACCGAAGAATAGCCCAGATTGTATGCTTTCTATTGTTGACTTTCCCACAACTTTTTCTGGGACCACTATTTCAACCGATGATAATTTGGCCGTTTTACTTTCTAGTGCTTCTATTGAAATTTTAATTCCCGGAAGAATAGCGCCGCCAAGATATTCTTTATTTTTGTTAACCACATCAAAAGTAGTGGCAGTTCCAAAATCAATAGTAATTATATTTTTATCCGGGTATAAATTAACAGCAGCAATTGCATTTGAAATTCTATCGCTTCCTACCTCAAGGGGGTTTTTATATTTTATTTTCAACCCGGTTTTAACCCCAGCTTGAAGTATAAACGGCTCTTTTCCAAAATATTTTATAACACCGCTTCTAACCGAATAAACAACATCGGGAACTACCGAACACATAGCGATATTTTTAATTGACAGATGTTCAATATTATTTTCCCTTAGCACGCTGCGGAGAAAGATTCCTATTTCATCCGATGAAAACATCGCGCGTGATGATTTCCGGAATTGAAATATTAAATTATCTTTTTCAAAAACCCCGCCGTACATTTGTGTATTGCCAATATCAAGACAAAGAAGCATTTGAATCTCCTATTTTTTTTAATCTGCTGATAATTAATTTTTCAAGTTCTTCGGCAAGTTTCGGTCCATCCGGGTACTTATCGATCTTTTTATATTTGTCAAAGATTTGAAAATCTCTTTGTTCGCATCCGGAAGTTCGGCCTGACGGATGATTAAGTACAATAAAATCAGCATTCGAACGATTAAACAAATCATCCACTTCTATTTTGGCAGCAAGTCCTGTATTTGTTGTAAATTTAAATGCAGTCAAAATTATTTTTTCATTTTTCGATTTTTGTTTGATGCCATCCACAAGCTTGCTTGTTGGAGTTAAAGTAATTTTAACATCTTTTACCGAAGACGGAATTTTTTCCGTCAATGGTGAATTGAATCTTTTTCCTTCGTACTCAACACTGTCAACTTTGAAATCACTAACGGCAGCAAGATGTATTATGGCGTCGAAAAAATTACTGGAGATTTGCTCGAGCAATTTAATTTTAAGAGTGTTATAATCGGTATAAAAAATTTTAGAGTTAACAGACAATGGTATAACAGAATTTTCAGAGAGTAAAAAAGTAACATCCCAGCCGTTATTCGAAAAGTAATTTGCTATGGAAGAGCCGGTTCTCCCAGTACTCAGATTTGAAATATACCGTACACCGTCAATATTCTCTTTGGTACCGCCGGAGGTGATTAATATTTTACCTTTTGCCATGTCAGGTTTTCTTTTCTGCAAATGTTCCATTATTATTTCAAATATTTTATCCGGCTCAAGCAGTTTTCCCTTTCCAATGTCTCCGCATGCAAGATACCCTTCGTCCGTAGGTAAAATGACAACTTTCCATTCTTCCAATTTTCTCAAGGAAGCTTGCGTTGAAGGGTGATTGTACATTGAAGTATTCATCGCCGGTACAATTAAATAAGGTTTTGACCAATCATGCACAAGGAATAATGATGTAACCAAATTATCTGCAATACCGGCGGCAAGCTTGTTTATAGTATTTCCCGATGCTGGAACTACAATTGTTAGATCGGCCCATTTTACTAAATTAATGTGGCTCATCATTTCGCCGCGTTCAAACCCATCTGTATAGACCGGCGTTCCTGTTAAACCTTCTAGAGTAGCATTCCCGATAAATTGCATTGCAGATTGAGTAGCAGCACATCTTACCTCGCAGCCGTTTTGAATCAATTTCGAAATTAAATAGGCGCTTTTATAAACCGCTATTGAGCCGGTAATTTTAAGAAGAATTTTATATTTCGACATTATCGATTAACCTCACATTGTTTAAATAAACTGCGCCAAACCGCCGTCCGTTTAATTCTGTTATATAATCAACTTTAAAACCTTTTTCCTCTAACTGTATTTTAATCTGGTCTACAGATAAATTCTGCTTGAGCAATAATGGAAATTCGCTAGCTGTTATTTGCGAATTGTTCGAAAGTCTTTTGTTTCGCGAGCTTAATGCTAGTCCGTTCTCTGCACGAACTATTGGACAAGCGATGATTTTCAAATCCATAAAAAATGCTTTTACCATTCCTTCAATCAATTTTAATTGTTGGTAATCCTTTTCGCCGAAATATGCTTTATGCGGACGAATAATATTAAAGAGCTTCATCACGACCGAAAGCACTCCAGCAAAATGACCGGGGCGCGAAGCCCCGCAAAGTATTTTACTAAATTCGGTTTCCACAATTTTGTATTTGTAATTATCGGGGTATAATGATTGATACTCCGGATAAAACAAGTAATCTACCGACTCGTCATTTAAAATTTTCAAATCTTCGTCGTATGTAATAGGGTAATTTATAAAATCATCCGGATCATAAAACTGGGTTGGATTGATAAAGATACTAACTACGGTGATATCATTTTCGTTCCAGCTTTTTCTAATTAACGAGGCGTGAGCTTCGTGCAAAGCGCCCATTGTGGGGACAAATCCTATTTTTTTATCAATGAAGAATTCGCTGTT
>DYHC01000169.1:3556-5165 GCA_020724325.1 Melioribacter roseus | reverse complement strand
TATGGAACCTTGGAATTTTTGAAGATGTTCAGATACTAATCGAAAAGAAAATTGATAACGGCGCTTTCATTCAAATCGCTATTAAAGAATACCCCAGATTAGAACAATTTGTTATTCTGGGCAACGACGAAATCAGCCAGAGCGAGATTGACAAAATGTTTACTATTGTCCGCGGGCAAACTCTTAAACCGCAAGCACTTGCAAGAATCAAAAATAAATTCCTGGATAAGTACGAAGACGAAGGTTATCTTAAAGCAAAGATTGATATCAATTACTATAGTTTTTTTAGAGCAGATACTTCCGAAGATGAAATAATTGTTACCTGGCAAAACGAAAAAGATCTTAGTCGGGAATATGAAACTACTTACGACCTAAGCAAAGCAACTGCAATCAATTCAATAGAGCGAATTAAAGATAGAACACTTGTAATGTTCAACGTTACAGAGGGCGACGAGGTATTAATCAGAAGTATTAAGTTCAACGGAAATACCGCTTTTGAGGATGATGACTTAAAGAGTGAATTCGATAAAACAAGTGAAAAGAAATGGTGGAAGTTCTGGTCGTTTCCAAATTTTAAAAGAGCCGACTTTGAAAAGGATAAAGAACTATTAACTAAGTTTTACCGTAAAAATGGTTACAGAGATTTTGCCATATTAAGAGATACCTTTTACCTTTCTGATGATAAACAATATCTCGATTTAGAGATTGATGTTTATGAAGGGGTTCAATACAAAATCCGAAATATTGTTTGGGAAGGAAACACTGTTTGGGAGGATGATATTCTAACTGCAAGACTCGATTTTAGAAAAGGTGATGTGTACGATTATGAAAAGTTTAATCTGAATCTTAATTACAATGAAAAGCAATCCGACGTTTCTTCACTTTATCAGGATAACGGTTACCTTGGATTTAATCTTGACGCAAAAGAAATTAAAGTTGGTACCGACTCGCTGGATATAATAATCCGTGTGAACGAAAACAACCGTTTTAAGATTGGCAAGGTTGATATTGTTGATAACAACAAAACCAAAGACAAAGTAATTAGACGCGAACTCTATACAGTGCCCGGAAATTATTTTAGCAGAAGTTTAATTCTAAGAAGCATCCAGCAGCTGGCAAACCTCCAATATTTCAATGTGGAAAGTTTGTACAAAGGCATTGATTACCGTCCCGCCAACGACAGCACTGTTAACATAACATATAAAGTTGAAGAAAAATCGAGTGATTACTTAAATGCTTCTGTTGGTTACAGCCAAGCATTCGGCTTTAGCGGAGCAATTGGATTTACTCTAACTAATTTTTCTATAACCGAACCATTCCAGATGGGCGGAGGACAAATCTTAAATTTTAGCTGGCAATTCGGCGTTGGCAATTTCTACAGAACTTTTACATTAGGATTTACTGAACCATGGTTTATGGATACACCTACATTAGTTGGATTCGATCTGTTTGATACCAGGCAAAGATATTTTTACGACTTACGCCAATCCGGTATTACATTAAAGGTTGGTAGAAAACTAACATGGCCGGACGATTTTTTCTATGTTCAGGGAATAACCCGCTTCCAATATAATGATGTGATTGAAGGATTAGATCATTATGTAGAAGG